>RFQW01000424.1 GCA_009924765.1 Planctomycetota bacterium
GGCATGACGCTGTACCCCGACACCAAGTGCACCGCCGCGCGCGCGGTGGACATCATCGAGATGCACGGCACCGAGCGCCTGTGGATCAACAGCGCCGGCGACTGGGGTCACAGCGATCCGCTGGCCGTGCCGAAGGCCGCCGCGGTGATGCGCGCCCGCGGGCATGCCGCCGACGCCGTGCGCTGCATCACGCTGGACAACCCGCGCACCTTCCTTGGCCAGAGCGCCAACTTCAGCGACGCGCCGCTGCGGCCAACCGCAGCCGACCTGGGTCGCTGAGCGCACGCGTTCACCATGCACCGTCGCGCTGCCTCTAGCATGCGCGCCGTGACGCACCCCATCGAGACAGGCGCACCACGCAAGTGGCTCACGCTGCTGGCCATGACCGGCAGCCTGTGCATGATCCTGCTCGATGTGACGGTGGTGGGCGTGTCGCTTCCGGCGATCCAGGCCGACCTGCATTTGAGTGATGTGCAGACGCAGTGGGTGGTGAACGCCTACATCCTGGCCATGGCCAGCACCGTGGCGCTTGGCGGTCGTGCGGCCGATGCGCTTGGCAAGGTGCCGTCGTTCGTGATCGGTGTCATCGCATTCGCCGGCGCAAGCGTTGGTTGCGCCTTGTCCGCGGGCGCGGTTGGCATCGTGGGTTGGCGTGCGGTGCAGGGCCTGGCCGGTGCACTGATGCAGCCGGCCAGCGCAAGCCTGGTGGTGGGCAGCTTCGCGCCGGGCGAGCGCGGCAAGGCCATGGCCGTGTATGCCGGCATTCCCATGCTGTTCCTGGCCGCGGGTCCGCCCATCGGCGGCGCGCTCACGCAGTTCGCGGGCTGGTCTTGGAATTTCTGGATCAACGTTCCCATCGCCTTGATCGCGCTGGCGCTCACCGCCATCGCGCGGCCAGTGGAGGTGCGACGGCGCGTGTCCGGCTTCGACCCCATTGGCGCCGTGCTGCTGCTCGTCGGCCTGCCGGCCTTCATCTATGGATTGATGGAAGGCCACGCGCAGGGATGGAGCGATCGAGACGTGGTTGCATGCCTGACGATCGGCGTGCTGCTGATTCCGGTTTTCATCCGTTGGGAGCTGCGTCACCCCACGCCGCTGCTGAACATGCGCCTGCTTGGCGACGCGGGCATTCTGGTGAACGCGTTCATCCTGTTCGCGATGCAGTTCAGCATGAACGGGCTCATCATCTTCGGCAGCGCGTACATGCAGGTGGTGCTCGGCTTCGAGCCCTTCAAGGCCGGCATGGCGCTGCTGCCCATGCTGGTGCCCATCCTGGTGGTGGTGCACATCGCGGGTCGCCTGTACGACCGCGTGGGCATTCGCGTGCCGGCGCTGATCGGCACCGGTCTGGCCACGCTGGGCATGGGCATGCAGGCCGCAGCCGCACCCATGCAGAGTTACCCGCTGATGGCCGTGGGCATGGCGGTGCTTGGCACGGGGCTTGGCTTCGTGATGAGCCCCACCAACGTCGACGCCATGAGCCGCGCGGGCGCCGAGCATCGCGCGCAGGCTTCGGGGCTGGTGCAGACCTTCCGCCAGATCGGTGGAACGCTGGGCGTGGCCGTGGTGGGTGCGACCATCCTGCTCACCGAACAACGGCTCATGACCGCGCACGTGCGGGAGCGCATGCCCGCCGATGCGCAGGCACAGACGTATGCCCTGATGCATGCGGCCGCGCAGGGTGAGCGCGCGGCCCTGGCCCGACTCGCCGAGGCGGATCCTTCGCTGCAGGCCACCGAGCGACACATCGTTGGACAGAGCATGGGGCTGGGCTGGACGCTGTCCACGCTCGCGCTGGGATCGGCGTTCGTGGCCTCGTGGCGTGGCTTGCACCCCGCACCGCGCCGTACACTCTGACGCATGTCCCGACCGATCATCGGCATCACCTGCGACATCTCGGATGTGAACGGCCTCGTGAGCTACCGCGTGAACCGTCAGTACGTGCAGACGGTGCATGCGGCAGGCGGCGTGCCGATCCTGCTCACGCATGAATCCGGCGATGCGCTGGATCTGGTGGACGCCGTGGACGG
>RFQW01000425.1 GCA_009924765.1 Planctomycetota bacterium
AGCAAATCTTCGAGCCCGAGACGGACCCAGCCTTCGCGCTCGACGCGCCGCCGTCGCCCGGCGTGTTCCTCGTTGCGAAGTGCGACAAGGGCGCGGCCTTCGTGGGCGAACAGGTCACGTACACCGTGCTCCTCTACGCCGACGCGCGCCTCCAAGACCCGCAGTTCACGGATCTCCACGAGGCCCCGGCGCCGCACTTCCTGAGGCAGTCGCTCCTCGACGACACGCAGCCACCGAAGCTCCTGGCCCATGCGCGCGTCGGTTCCGGTCTCTTTCGCGTGTACCAGCTCCGCAGGGTCGCGCTCTTTCCGCTGAACCCCGGCGTCCTCACCGTGGCGCCGATGCGCCTGCAATTCGTCGGGCGTGACGTCGAGCACGTCGATCTCCGCCTCGAGCGGTGCATCGAGCGCCGACTGTGGGTTGAGACCCTGATCCACGATGCGCACCACCACCTGCAGATGACCCTGCGGCTGCATGGCGCCACCCATCACGCCGAAAGCGGCGAGCGGCGAGCCGTGGCGCGTGAGAAAGCCCGGAATGATGGTGTGGTACGGCCGCTTGCCCGGGCCATATTCATTCGGATGCCCGGGCTCCAGCGAGAAGCACGCACCCCGGTTCTGCATGGCGATGCCGGTGCCGGGCACCACCACGCCCGACCCGAAGCCCTCGTAGTTCGACTGGATCCAGCTCACCAGGTGGCCGCCTTCGTCGGCGGCGGCCAGATACACGGTGCCAGACTTCGGCAGCGGCGTGGGCGTCCAGTCACCAGCGCGATCCATGCGGATCGCACGGGCACGGGCGGCCAGCGCCTGCGGGGCCAGCAGTTGCGATGCGTCGGCGGGTGCACGATCGGGATCGCAGATCCATTGCCGCGCATCCACGAAGGCCGCGCGCATGGCCTCGATCTGCAGATGCAGCGAGTCCACGCCATCGGCCTGCATGGAGGCAAGATCGAAGTGCCGAAGCATGCCCAGCGCGAGCAGCGCGGCAAGCCCCTGCCCATTCGGCGGAAGTTCGTGCAGCGTCACGTCGCGATAGTCGATCGACCAGGGCTCCACCCACAGCGGCGCATGCGACGCAAGATCCGACGAACGCATGGCACCACCCTCGGCGCGCGCGGCGGCGTCGATGCGATCGGCCAGTTCGCCGCGATAGAACGACTCGCCCCTCGTGCGAGCGATGGATCGCAGCGTGGCCGCGTGGTCAGGCAGCCGCACGATTTCGCCGACCGCAGGCGCGCGACCATTGGGTGCGAATGTGGCCATCCATGCGGGGAATTCTCGATACCGCGATACCGCGCGCGCCCAACCCGCGGCCGCCATCGGACTCACCGGGTAGCCCTGGGTCGCCGCGCGAATCGCGGGCTCGAGCAGGCGCTCGAACGGCAGCGCCGCTCCCCGCGAATGCATGGCGGCCCAGCCCGACACGGCGCCCGGCACCGTGACGGCATTCCACCCGAGGCGCGGCATTTCGCGCACATCGCCGAATGCGCTGCGTGCCAGCCCCGCCGGCGAGCGACCGCTGGCGTTCAGGCCCTGCAGCGATCCGTTCCAGGCGATCGCGAACGCGTCGCTGCCGAGTCCGTTGGCGGTGGGTTCGACCACGGTCAGCATGGCGGCCGCACAGATGGCGGCGTCGATGGCATTGCCACCATCATGGATCGCCTGCAATCCCGCCTGCGCAGCAAGCGGCTGCCCGGTGGCCACGATGTTGCGTGCCAGCACCGGCATCCGCTGCGATCGATAGGGAAAGTCCCAGTGCATGCGGGCAGCCTACGCCCACCCTCTATCCTGCGACCATGCTGCACCTGCGAACCAGACACGGCGTGATCGAGATCCGGCTTCCGGACGACGCGGCACTGGCGCGCCGGGTTGAAGCCGCGGCCCGCGCGTGCCTTCGAGGTCGCGCTTCAACCGCCGACCTGCCCCTGCCAAGCGGCACCCCCTTCCAGCGGGCGTGCTGGAGAGCGGCCCGAACAATTCCCCGCGGCCAGACCCGCACCTACGCCTGGCTCGCCCAGCGCGC
>RFQW01000426.1 GCA_009924765.1 Planctomycetota bacterium
GCCGTGCGCATCAGCCTGTTCGGCGACGAGGTGGAGCGCCTGGAGGTGATCGACGCGACCAGCGGCGAATTGCTGTCGGAAGAGCCGCGCATCCTCATCTTCCCTGCCGTGCACTACGTGATGCCCGAGGACCAGCGCGCCAAGGCCACCGAGCAGATCCGCATGGATCTTGACGCGCGCGTGCTGGAACTGCGCGGCCAGGGCAAGTTGCTGGAGGCGCAGCGGCTGCTGGGCCGCGTGAAGTACGACCTGGAAATGATCCACGAGACGGGCTTCTGCAGCGGCATCGAGAACTACAGCCGCTACTTCGACGGCCGCGCGCCGGGCGAGCGCGCGTGGTGCCTGCTGGACTACTTCCGGCATGTGCCGGGCCACGCCCCCGCCGACTGGCTGGTGGTGATCGACGAGAGCCACGTCACGCTGCCGCAGATCCGCGGCATGTACTTCGGCGATCGCAAGCGCAAGGAAACCCTGGTGGATCACGGCTTCCGCCTGCCCGCCGCGATGGACAACCGGCCGCTGAAGTTCGAGGAGTTCCAGGAACTGATCCCGCAGTGCATCTTCGTCAGCGCCACGCCGGGGCCGTGGGAACTGGAGCAGTGCGGCGGCGAGGTGGTGGAGCAGGTGATTCGCCCGACCGGGCTGGTGGATCCGCCCATCCTGCTGCAGCCAGCACGCGATCAGGTGCCTGACATGCTGGAGCGTGCACGCGAACGCGCCGCACTCGGCGAGCGCACGCTGGTGACCGCCCTCACCAAGCGCCTGTGCGAGGACCTGACCACGCACTTGGACAAGAAGGGCCTGCGGGTGCGCTACCTGCACAGCGAGATCGAGACGCTGCAGCGACTGGAGCTGCTGCGCGACCTGCGCGAAGGCGCCTTCGGTGCTGGTGGGCGTGAACCTGCTGCGCGAAGGCCTGGATCTGCCGGAAGTGAGTCTGGTGTGCATCCTGGACGCGGACAAGCAGGGATTCCTGCGCAGCACCAGCAGCCTGATCCAGACCATGGGCCGCGCCGCGCGCAACGCCAACTCCATGGCCGTGCTGTACGCCGACAAGGTGACGCCCGAGATGCAGGCCGCCATCGACGAGGTGCAGCGACGCCGCGCGAAGCAGCTGGCCTACAACGCCGAGCACGGCATCACGCCCGAGACCGTGCGCAAGTCGATTCGCCGCGGCATCGAGCAGGAGCTGGCGGCCAACCGCGTGGTGCGCGAGGCGCGCGGCGGCAAGGATGAGCGCACGTTCGATCGCGACGAGGTGATCGCCGATCTGGAACGCGAAATGCTGGATGCCGCCGGCGAACTGCAGTTTGAGCGCGCGGCCACCCTGCGCGACACGCTCGCCAAGGTGAAGTCCATGCCGGACAACGCGGGCCTGGCTGGATTGGTGGGCGAGGCCGACCGCGAGACCGAACGCCCGAGCCGCGCAGGCATGCCTGGCACGCGCGGTCGCCGCAGCGGCAAGCGCAAGTGAGCGCGTGGCACACGCCGTAAAAACAACAAGGCCCCGCGTTGGGCGGGGCCAGCAGTCACGTCGGGTTGATCAGCGATCGATGCCGGGCACGCACTCGCCTCGCGGCATGCGCATGCGCTTCACGCGCTCGCGAAGCATGGCCAGATCGGTGGGCTGCACCTCGTCGCGCTCCACGCCACGCTCGCGTGACACCGCCGAAGCCGTCCGGACGGGCGGTTCAGCGATCGCAAGGTTTCCGTTCTGATTGTGCATGTCTTGGCGGGCACGATAGGCGAGTGACGCGGTTTCAGGAAGAACACCTTCCTGCCACCCATCTTCGGGCGGAACGATCGGAAGTCTGCACCGAACTGAGACTTCTGCCAATCCCGGCTCGGAATTTACGAGGCTTCCTTCGCTTTCCGGACCCTCCAGGGCTGACAGGAAGGCCGATCCGTCCCTATAAGTGGGGTCCGTGCCCAAGCCTGCCCCCCATTCCGACCGCCAGATCCGCATCGAAGGTGCCCGCGAGCACAACCTGAAGGGTGTGGCGGTTTCACTGCCCC
>RFQW01000427.1 GCA_009924765.1 Planctomycetota bacterium
GCTTCCAGGAAGCCGCAGGTGTTCACCACGATCGCGTCGGGCTTGTCCGACTCGTTCACGGGCTGCACGCCACCCTCCTGCAGCAGGGCGAGCATCTTCTCGCTGTCCACGAGGTTCTTCGGGCAGCCAAGGCTGACGAAGGCGACGCGGTCGATGTGGTCGGGTCGTGCGGGCATCGGGATCATCCTACGCGCCCGGCGGCGAAATCCCGAAGCAATCTTCGCCACTCGTCGTAGCGGTAGGGAAGGGCCAGCGATTCGTGCAGGGTGCGCACGCGGCCGTGCCACGATTCAAGCAGCGCCTCCTGCCAGCCGTCGCCCTCGCCGTCGCAGAAGTAGGCCCGGCAGCCAAGCGGTCGCGCCCAATGCACGCCGCACGATCCGCCCTGCAGGAAGGGGCAGTCGCCGCGGCGCATGGCGGCCTCCACCTGATCGGTGGTGGGCATGGTGGGCAGTTGTCGCAGGCACCAGGCCGTCTCCAGACCGGTGAGCCACAGCGCGTGACCGAATCGCTCGAAGTTGCAGCAGTTGCCGTTGGCCAGGCACAGCGGCCGACGCGCGCGCACGGCCTGCTCGCCTTCGGCCACCATCTCGGCCATCGCCTGCTGCACCGGTGCGCTGGCCGCGGCGTCCCACCAGGCATCGAGCGCGCTCACCATCGCGCACCCGCCTCGCCCGCCTGCTCGGCGCGCAGTCGCTCCACGATCGCGTCGGCGGGGAAGAAGTTGCCCGAGCCCATGCCATGACACGGCGTGTCGGCGGCGGCGCGTTGCCACGCGTCGCGCGACACCAGGTTGCGCTGCCAGAAGGGCCACGTGCGGCATTGCGCGGGCCGAGCCTGATACACGCGGCACAGCGCCTTGCCGGGTTGCGACTCGCGGTCGAGCAGCACGCAATCCATGCCGCGCGGGCCGGCGCGTTCGGTCAGCGACCAGCGGCCGTCGATCTGTCGCGCGAACAGACGCAGGAAGTCGGGCAACTGCATCCGCAACGCGTCGGCCATCGCCTGTCCCTCGGGCTCGGTGAACCACACCGCGCCTGGCGGGCCGCTGCAGCAGTTGCCGCACTGCGTGCAGGTGAAACGCAGACCATCGCGCCACCATGGAAGACCGCCACCCGGTGCGCGGGGTGGCGCACCGGGTGGGGATGGTTGGTCAGGCTGTGACGGCTGTCCGTCGATCACGCGTTGCTGTCGTCGCCTGCGTCATCGACCGCCAGCATCGTGTCGCTCTGCGCGTCGCCGCCCTGCGCGAGCGAGGCCTGGCGATCGCCGACGGTGGTGCCGGTGCCCGGACGCTCGGCACCCAGCGCCTCGGCCTCGAGCTCGGCATCTTCCATCTCCTGATCGCTGGTCTCGTCGTCGATGGGCTCTTCGACAAGGCGCTGCACGCGGATCGCCTGATAGGGCTTGAAGCCCGTGCCGGCCGGGATCAGATGGCCCAGCAGCACGTTCTCCTTGAGACCCACCAGCGTGTCCACCGCACTTCGCAGGGCCGCCTCGGTGAGCACCTTGGTGGTCTCCTGGAAGCTGGCGCCCGACAGGAAGCTTTCGCTCTGCAGGCTGGCCTTGGTGATGCCAAGGAGCAGGGTGCGACCCACGGCCTTCTTCGGCTTGCGGGTCTTGGCCTTGTCCTTGCCCGCGTTCTCGGCGGTGGCGTTGGCTTCCTTGATCTCGTCGCGACGCTGCAGCGTGCCCTTGGGGAGCGTGGTCTGACCAGGCTCCTCGATGAACAGCATGTCCTCGAGCTCGTTGTTCACGCGGCGCAGGACAGCCTTGTCCACCACCTCGTTGAGCAGCAGGCTGGTGTCGCCGCTGGCCACGATGCGCACCTTCGACAGCATCTGCTTGAGGATGACCTCGATGTGCTTGTCGGAGATGGGCACGCCCTGCGCGCGGTACACGTTCTGCACCTCGTCGAGCATGTACACGTACAGGGCGTCCTCGCCCTTGATGCGCACGATGTCGGCCGGATCGCGGGGGCCTTCCACCAGCGGATCGCCGGCGGTGACGGTGTCA
>RFQW01000428.1 GCA_009924765.1 Planctomycetota bacterium
CCCTGCGACAGTTCGCGGTGCCTGCGCAGATCGTTGGCGGTGCGGCGATGTCGCCACACGAAGGTTCGCTCCAGATCGGGTCGGATGATGGGGCCACCCAGCATCGCGCCCAGCCATCCGCCCGGCAGGCGATAGGTCACATGATCTTCCAGCGTGCTGCGATCGGCGTCATGCGGCAGGAAGCGATGCTGGTGCACCCACTCCGCGAACGGCCCCTTCATCTGCCGATCCACGAAGCCGCTCCCCGGCTGCACCTGCTCGTGGCGCGCCAGCCAGTCGACCTTCATGGGCCCCTTCTTCAATCGCAGCGTCACGGTGCTGCCATCGGCGATGCCGCCACTGGCCTGCAGCACGCGCGCGTTCTCCCACGGCGGCACCAGGCGCTCCAGCGCGCCTGGGCGAAAGTGCCACGCCGCCAGGCTTTCCACGGGTGCGGGCATGATGCTTGAGCGAACAAGGGTGGGCATGGTGGCAACGCTACCTCAACCGGCGAACAGCGACGCTTGCGGAACCAGCCGCTGTCCCTTCACCAGCACGTCACGCACGTGCACGAAGGTGGCCTGATCCCGAGCCTTCTGCTCGTCCGAACGCTTTCGCCATGCGGCCATCACCAGTTTCATGCGCGCATTGCCTTGCAGGCGCTCCGCGTTCCGACCCAGGAACGCCCAGTACATCGGGGTGATCGGGCAATCCCGATCCGGCTTGAAGGCGCAGCCTTCGCAATAGTCGCTCATGCGATCGATGTAGGCGCTGCCCGCAACATAGGGCTTGGTGGTCATCACGCCACCGGTGGCGTAGGTGGCCATGGCCAGCACGTTCGGCTCCACCACCCAGTCCCACGCATCCATGTAGGCCACCCAGAACCAGTCGGCCAGCGCGCGCGGCTGCACATCAAGCAGCGTGGCCAGATTGCCAAGCACCATCAGGCGCGTGATGTGATGCGACCAACCCTCGCGCCACACATCGGCCGCCACGCGATCAAGGCAATGCATGCCGCTCTCTGTTCCCCAGAAGGCCGGCGGCAGCGGCGTGTCAGCGCCGAGTGTCTGCGGCTGCGCGCCCCCATCGACGCCGGCGGGTGCGGGCCCCGGCACAGGCCACGGCGCACCGCTCCATGCATTGAATCCGCCGTCTCCCGGCACAGGTGCCACGGGCCACGCATCGCGAAAGCCGTCGGTTTCGGCGTGCACCCATCGAACGAACTCGCGCCAGCCAAGCACCTGCCGAATGAATCCTTCCTTCGAGGCGATGGGCAACTCCATCGCCTGCACATCCTGCACCATCCGGCGTGCCGGCATGCGGCCGATGTTCATCAGCGGGCTCATGCGCGAGTGGAACAGGCCGGTGCTGCGCACACTCATCGCATCCTCGTATGGACCGAAGTTCGCAAGGCAGTGACGCCTGGCCCACGTCCACATCGCTTCGCACTCCGCATGCGTGCCCGCAATGGAAGCCAGATCAAGTTGGCCGGGATGATGCGCGAAGGTGCTCTCGATCCATCGCTGCAGCTCGGCGCGCAAAGCAGTCTGCGCAAACCGTGGCGCGGCGGGCGCCTCGGGCGTTCCCTTCCATGGCTTGCGATTCTCCACGTCGAAACTGAACTGCCCGCCCTCTGGCGAACCATCGGGCTGCATCAAGATGCCCGTGCGCTTGCGAACCGTGCGGTAGAAGGCATCCATGGACCACTGCGCGCCGCGTCGACAGCCCTTGAAGTCGCCGTGTGTGGTCAGCCAACCGTCGTGCGGCACCACGCGAAGCGCCCCCGATTGCACCAGGGGCTGCAATTCCGCGCGCATCTCGCGCTCGGCCCACTCGGTGGCAAGCATCGCTCCGTGCGTGTCGCAGGCAACGCGAAGCAGCTCGACCAACGATGCATCTTCAATGCGATAGTCCACCGCGTATCCCGCCTGCGCCAACTCGACGGCGAAGCACCGCTGGTTCAGCAGGATGTTCGCCACACGCATGCGGTGGTACGGCCGTCGTGACAGCCATGCACGGCTCTCGAGCAGC
>RFQW01000429.1 GCA_009924765.1 Planctomycetota bacterium
CACGCACGCCGAAACCACCGCAGGCGGCGTGCCGCTGAGCGAGATCCGGCTGGAAAGCATGGAAAGCCGCGTGCGCCCGGGCCTTCATCTGGTGGGCGAGATGCTGGATGTGGATGGCCGTATCGGCGGGTTCAACTTCCAGTGGGCATGGGCGAGCGGTTTCGTGGCGGGCACCGGCGTGGCACGATCCTGCGCGGAAAGTTGAGCCGTGGCGAAGGCCTCGCCGATACAGTCAACCATCCCATGAAGCGCGCCCTGCACACCGTTGCCATGCTGTCCGTCGCCTGCCTTGCCCTGTCGTGCTCGGCCGGAAATCTGCAGGATGAAGTGCGCGGACTCATGGGTTCGATGGGACCCAAGAAGGGCGTGACCAGCGTCAGCGTGCGCGATGCCGATGGCAAGGAAGTGGTGAACATCCTGGGCGACCAGCCGCTGATGCCGGCCAGCAACCAGAAGCTGCTCACCACCGGCACCGCCCTGCGACTGCTGGGCCCCGACTTCGCGTTCCAGACCCGCCTGCTGCGCAACAGCGACCGGCTTACGGTGGTTGGCGACGGCGATCCCGCATTCGCTGACCCCGATCTGCTGTCGCAGATGACCTACACCGACGCTGCGGGTGAACAGCACACCGGCATGACGGTGGAAGCGTTGCTGGCGCTGTGGACCGACGCGGCGAAGGCGGCAAGCATCACCGCTGTTCGCGAACTGGTGGTGGACGACCGCGTGTTCGAACCCGCGCGCTGCCACACGGACTGGCCTGCGGACCAGCTGCACGAGGAGTACTGCGCCGAGATCGCGGGCGTGAACTTCCGGCTGAACTGCCTGGGCTTCTTCGCCAATCCGTCGCCGCGCGGCGCCGAGGTGACCCGCACCGAACCGGCCTGCAGCTTCGTGAAGATCGTCAACAGCACCACGCCCGGCAAGTCGAAGGACGACGGACTGTGGATCCAGCGCGAGCCCGACACAAACGCCTTCACGGTGCGCGGATTCCTTCGCAAGCCCATCACCTCACCCGTGAATGTGGCCATCACCAATCCCCCGCTGTTCTTCGGCAACCTGCTCGCCGAGCGTCTGCGCGCCGCGGGCATCCAGGTCGGAACCATTCGACTGTCCGCACCGACCGAACCCGCCAGCACCGGCGAACCGATCGGGCCGGTCATCCGCACGCCACTCAAGTCGGCCATCACGCGCTGCAACGTGGACAGCCAGAACATGTACGCGGAGTGCCTGCTGAAGCGCTTCGGCCACGCCGCCACCGGCACACCCGGCAGCTGGGAGAACGGCACCGACGCCATGGAGCGCCTCGTGAGCGCGCGCGTGGGCGGCGCGGCAGGCCTGAACGCGGCCGACGGCTCCGGCCTCTCCCGCGAGAACCGCGTGACCACCAGCGTGATGACCGCCTGGGTGAGCGACATGATGCATGACTCGGCGGTGGCCGAGGCCTACATCGACAGCATGGCGGTGGGCGGCAAGTCGGGCACCGTGCGCAAGCGCTTCGGCGACCTCGACCCCAAGCTGGCCACCGTGCACTGCAAGACCGGCTACATCGATGGCGCATGCGCGTGGTGGAGTGCACCAACGGCCACCGCGTGGTGTTCAGCTGCATCTCGAACGGCTTCGAGGGCGGCGGCGTGTCGCGTGCCAAGCAGTTCCAGGAGGCGGTGGTGAAGGCGATCGCCAAGACCTACGCCAAGCTGCCCCCGCGCCAGACCGCAGCCGAGCATCCGGCTCTGGGCGGCGGCTGACCAAACGAGGCCCGAAAAAGGGCCGCACCCCGCACTTCGCGTCGCTAGCATCCGCGCATGCAGCGAACGGAATCGCGCCTCGAGCCGCAGGATGCGGCGCAGGAAGTCGTTCATCGACTCTGGGGGCACGCACACCTTCGTCCATTGCAGCGCGAGGCGATCGAGGCCGATCTGGCCGGGCGAGACTCGCTGGTGGTGATGGCCACCGGTGGCGGCAAGAGCCTGTGCTATCAGGCTCCCGCCATCATCGCGGCCGAACAG
>RFQW01000430.1 GCA_009924765.1 Planctomycetota bacterium
CCAGGCACCGCCGTGGTGTCGGTGAAGGTGAGCGCGGGGGCCGTCACGCCTCCAATCTGCGCGGATGCACTGCCAACACCGCGGAAGATCTTGTAGCTGGCGGCGCCGGTGGAGGCAGCCCACGTGACGGTGACACCACTGGTGCTGGTGCCGCTCGTGGCAGCCACGGATGTGGGTGCACCAATCGCGCGGTAGCCCTTCGCGCACGCATACGCCGGGCCGGGATTCACTCCGGCGTCGCCCGTGGCCTTGACCACGTAGGTGTACAGCACGCCCGGTTCGGCGGTGGTGTCCACGAAGGTGGTGCCCGTGATCACGGGCGAGGCGGGGGTGATGTCGGTGGTGACCGCTCCAACGGTCAATGATCCAACGCCGCGGAAGATCCGGTAGCGCGGTGCGCCGCTCGGCGGTGCCCCCCACGTCAGCGCGACGCCGGTGGCGTTCGTGCCGCTGGTGGCAGTGATCGAAGTCACCGCGGTCAGGGCTCGGTAGCCGGTGTCGCTGGTGCTGGGCTCGCTGTCCTGCACGCCTGCGGGGCCGACGGCCTTGATCGCGTAGGTGTACATCGTTCCCGCGACCGCCGTGCTGTCGGTGAACGTATTGCCGGTGATGGCCGGTGAGGCAGGGGTGATGTCGGTGGAGGCGGAGCCGATGCCGCGGAACACCTTGTATCGCACGGTGCCCGTGGACGCATTCCACAGCAGCTTCACGCCGGTGGTGCTGCCACCCTTCGAGGCGGCGAATCCTGTGGGCGTGGTGGCGCTCACCGCGCGGAACCCCGTGTCGCCGTCGCTCAGCGCGCTGTCGTCGATGCCAGCGACGCCCACGGCCTTCACCGCATAGGTGTACACAGTGCCTTGCACAGCGGAGGTGTCCACGAAGGTGGTGCCGGTGATCAGCGGCGAGGCAGGGGTGATGTCGGTGGAGGCAGCGCCCACGCCTCGGAACACCTTGTATCGAACGGCGCCGGTGGAAGCCACCCAGGTCACGGTGACGTTGGAGATGCTGCTTCCGTTGGTGGCGGACACGGAAGTTGGTTGGAGCGCTCAGGGCGCGATAGCCCGTGCTGCTGGTGCTGATCTCGCTGTCGCTGACGCCCGTTCCACCGACGGCCCGAACGGCGTACGTGTACATGGTGCCAGGCACGGAGGTGGTGTCCACGAACGTGGTGCCGGTGATCAGCGGTGATGCTGGCGTGATGTCGGTGGAGGCAGAGCCGATGCCACGGAAGATCTTGTAGCGCGTGGCTCCGGCGGACGCATTCCACGAGAGGTTCACCCCACCGGTGCTGGCGCCACGCGAAGCGGTGAAACTGGTGGGTGTCGGCGCGATGCGGCCGCGGAAGCCGGTGGCCGTTGCACTGGCAGCGCTGTCATCGATGCCGGGTGCACCCACGGCCTTCACCGCGTAGGTGTACACCGTGCCCTGATCGGCCGATGTGTCGGAGAAGGAGGTGCCGGTGATGGCCGGGGAGGCGGGCGTGATGTCGACGGAAGCTGCGCCGATGCCGCGGAAGATCTTGTAGCGCGTCGCGCCCACCGAGGGTGCCCATGAAAGGTTCGCTGCTGCGGTGCTCGTGCCTTGGCTGACGGCCATCGATGCGGGGGCCGACAGTGCGCGATACCCCGCCGAGGTGTTGCTGGCCTCACTGTCGCTGACGCCGGGACCGCCGACCGCCTTGACGGCGTAGGTGTACAGCGTGCCGGGCACCGCGGTGGTGTCGGTGAAGAACGGATCCGTGATGGCTGGTGAATCGGGCGTGATCTCGGTCGAAGCGCTGCCGATGCCGCGGAAGATGCGGTATCGCGTGGCGCCCGCTGAGGCGTTCCAGGAGAGGTTCACGCCCCCGGTGCTGGCGCCGCTCGAGGCGAGGAAACCGGTCGGAGTCGGCACGGCACTGGAGCCGCGAGATCCAGTGTCGCTGTTGCTGGCAGGGCTGTCATCCACCCCTGATTCGCCCACGGCCTTCACCGCGTACGTGTACACGGTGCCCGC
>RFQW01000044.1 GCA_009924765.1 Planctomycetota bacterium
TGCCGGTGTTCAGCAGCACGCCATCCGCGCCGAGTTCCATGGCGATCGTGACATCGCTTGGGGTGCCCACGCCTGCGTCCACGATCACGGGATAGTCCGCGCGTCCGCCATGCTCCGGCGACTTCAGCACCTGCAGCAGCACGGCGATCGCCTCGGGATTCGCCACGCCTCGGCCA
This sequence comes from Planctomycetota bacterium, assembly GCA_009924765.1. GTDB lineage: Bacteria > Planctomycetota > Phycisphaerae > Phycisphaerales > SM1A02 > SYAC01. The sequence continues at coordinate 177 of RFQW01000044.1, forward strand.
CTGCCGATGGGACTGCCGGCCGGCATCACGCTGGTGGCACCCGCGTCGCGTAGTCGCTGCGCAAGGATCGCGTCATCGCTGCTGTAGCAAAGCACCTCGAAGCCATCCTTCACCAGCTCGGCGCATGCCTGCAACGTGCCAACCGGATCGGGAAGCAGCGTGGCCTTGTCGCCAAGCACTTCCAGCTTCACCCAGCGTGATCCCGCGTTGCCAAGCTGCTCGAGCAGGTCGCGGCCCAGGCGCGCAACGCGCGCGGTGTTCGGCAGGATGTGAAGCTGGTCGAGCGGCAGCGCCTCGAGCAGTGAGCGGCCCTGCGCGTCGTACAGGCGCTCGCGGCGCACGGCCACGGTGACGGCGTCTGCGCCGCTGGCCAGCACGGCCTCGCGCATCTGGTCCATGTCACGGTACTTGCCGGTGCCCACCACAAGCCTCGAGCGAAGCGTGAAGGAGCCCACCTGCAGCGGTGGCACGGCAGCGGCGGAGGCGATGCGTGCGTCTTCCATCATCCGCCTCCCACCAAGGTGACCACTTCCACGCGATCGCCATCCTGCAGCTGGTGCACCTCGTGGCGGCTTCGCGGCACGAGCGTTCGGTTCACCTCGACCGCGCATGGAACACCGTCGCGCCCAAGCTCGCGCAGCAGGTCGCGCACCGAGCCGGCGCCGGCGGATTCATAGGACTGCCCATTCAGTTCAAGCTTCATGAAGGCAGGAATGGTAGTCGGTGTGGCTGCGCGCGTGCGTGGCACGCGTCTACCATGCAGGCGCGTGCGAGCCGTGATTTCCATTCTGATGCTTGTCTCGCTGGTCGCCTGCAAGCGGCCCGCCTACGACACCGCCACGCCCGACGCGGCGCTGGATGCGGCCGTGGCCATGGTGCAGCAGGGACAGGCGCAGCAGCTGCCGGGACTGATCGAGATCGAGGCCCGCGACGTCACCTTCGAGGACGGCGTGACCGAGGCCAGCGCCATCGCGGAGGTGAAGGTGAAGGCCGGCGACATGCTGGCACGGCTGCTGCGCGTGGCGCAGGGATTGCGCGACCGGTTCCCGAAGGAGGTCGAGCGCGAGGTGAAGGCGGCCACGAAGAAGTCCGCGCGCAGCACGCGCGACTTCACGGTGGCGATTCTCGCTGATCCGGCCGCATGGCTTGCCGCGCAGCGACCGCGCATCACCGCCACCGATCTCGGCGACGGCACGGCGGCGCTTTCGCTCGATGGTGATCCGCTGCTCGCGGGTGTGCTGACCATGGTGCAGACATCGGGCGGCTGGCGCTTCCGTGTGCCGGTGGAGCTGGTGCGAGACAACCAGTACTGGCCCGACACCCGCCATGAGTGGAGCGTGATCGCCAGCATGATGCTGGCCGTCGAGCACGCGCTGGTCGACTTTCAGCGCGATCTCGATGGCGGCAAGATCGCCAGTCTTGATGCGGCAAGCACGCGGGTGGGCAGGCTGGTGGGCGAGAGCGTGGTGGTGCAGTCCATCATCTACGCGGCCATGAAGCGGCCCGAGGCGGCTGCGAAGGATGCCGCGGAGGCGCCGGCGCAACCTGCGGCCAAGTGACGCCTCGTCAAAGGAAGAGCATCGACACGGCAGCCATCACCGGCAGCAGCAGCGCAGCGGCCCATGCGACATAGCCGAGGAACCCGGGCATGGGCACGCCTTCCTGCTTCGCGATGGCGCGCACCATCAGGTTTGGACCGTTGCCGATGTAGGTCATGGCTCCCATGAACACCGCGCCAAGCGAGACGCCTGCGAGCAGGTCTCCGCGGATCCAGCTTCCATCAGCCAGCGCCACGCTGCCCGCCAACACGCCCTGTGGCGTCACGCCGCGCGCCACCTCCATGAACACCAGGTAGGTGGGGGCATTGTCCAGCACGCTCGACAACGAGCCCGCGCTCCAGAAAAGCTTCCACGGGGCATCCATGCCGAGTGACGCGCCCTTCACCTCGAGCACCGCCAGCGGCACCTGCATGGCCATGAAGATGCCGCAGAAAAGCGCCGCCACCTCGCCCATGGGCGCCAGCGAGAAGGCGCGCGGACCACGCTTCTTCCACGGTCGTGGATCGACGCTGGCCGCCGCAAGGCCAATCAGCAGCAGTTCGCGGAACAGCTGTGGGGGCGTCCACCCCACCACGGGCATCGGGCTTCCGGGCTGCACCAGCGCAACCACCAGTGCGGCCATCACCAGCAGCAGCAGGTGCCACCAACCCACCACGCGCAAGCGTGTCGGCAGGGAGGTGGTGCGAGGCGCTTCACGCCGCTGCATCGACGCGTCGATCGCCGCATACAGCGCCAGCAGCGTTCCCACGGTGAACAACCACGGCTTCCACAGGCTCAGCGTCCAGGTGAATGGAACGCCGCGCAGGAACCCAAGGAACAGCGGTGGATCGCCGATCGGCAGCAGGCATCCGCCCACGTTGCTCACCAGGAAGATGAAGAACACCACCGTGTGCACGCGATGCGTGCGGTGCGCATTGGCCCGCAGCACCGGCCGGATCAGCAGCATGCTGGCGCCCGTGGTGCCAAGCAGATTCGCAAGCACGGCACCCAGCGCCAGCATGCCGGTGTTGGCGCCGGTGCTTCCGGGAATGTGACCTTCCAGCCGCACGCTGCCCGAAATCACGTAGAGCACCAGCAGCAGCACGATGAAGGGCACGAACTCCGCGATGGCGTGTGCGGCGCTGCCGAGCGCGTTCTCTTGGCCGGCGCGCAGGTGCATCCACACCAGTGCGGCCAGCCCCATGGCGGCGCTGACCGCAAGCTTGCTCATGTTGGATTCCCACCAATGCTCCGTGGCCGGCACCAGCGGCAGCACCACCATGCAGCCCAGCAGTGCCGCGAAGGGCAGGCACCCCGCCCACCAGTCCGGCAGCATGGCGATGGCCGACGCGTCCGCGGCATGCGGCAACGCGAGTCCGCGCAGCGAGGCCACGCACAGCGTCAGGGCCAGCAATGCACCCACCGTTCTGGTGACATGCGCAAGCCGGCGGCTGCTGTGGGTGTGCGCCATGGGCGCGTTGTAGCCGATGCGACGCCATTGCGTGCGACGCTGCACGCGACTACCGTCTGTGCATGGTGCGGCACGCCCTGTTCCTGTTGCTGGTGATTCCACTGGCGATCGCATCGCGCGCGCGGGCCCAGCAGCCCTATGTGCACGACTTCACCGTGACGGGCCTGCTGGAGCCGATGGCGGTGGGCTTCGACAAGGATGGTTCGCTGCTGGTGGCGGCGGGGCGCGAGGGCCTGCTTCGCTTCGATCGCCAGGGTGCCCGAACCGCGGTGTCGAGCGCGCGTGCAGATCGGCTACCAGGTGCGGGGCCGGTGTCGGTGGACACGTTGCGCAATCGCGTCATCGTGCGCACCGACGCGCAGGCTTCGGTGATCGACGGCACAGGCTGGGAGATCGGTCGGCTCAGCGCTCCCGAGGCGGTGGCCATGGCTCCCGACGGTGCGGTGTGGATCGCCGACACTGGCAACGCACGCGTGGTGCGCGTGGATCGCGACGGCAACGCGCGCGCCTTCGGTGAGCGGGGCTTCTTCCCCGGCCAGTTCATCGCGCCATCCGGCGTGGCCTTCGATGCGGATGGCCCGCTGGTGACCGACCGCCTGAATCACCGCGTGACGCGGCTTGCGTGGGACGGCACGATGCGCGACGTGTTTGGCCTGCATGCCGTGCGGCCGCGTGAGGGCGAGGGGCGCGTGCACTATCCAACCGCGATCGCGGTCGAGGCGAAGTCAGGGCGCGTCGCCATCGCGGAACCGTTCGAGCGCCGGGTGCAGGTGTTTCGGCCGCGCGCAGCCGACGAGAAGCCGAAGCCGATGCCGCCCATGCCGAGCAAGGAGGGCGTGACCAGTCACTTTGGTCCAGATTGTTCGGTGGGCGGCGACATCGTGGCGGCATGGGAACCCGAGAGCGGATGCGTGGTGCTGTGGGACGCGCGCAACAACCCGCCTGCGCATGTGAACACCTTCGGCGGAACGGGTGAGCGGCCCGGCCAGTTCCGTGCGCCGGTGTCCGTGCTGGTGGAGCCCGATGGCGGCGCGGTGTGGGTGCTGGATCGTCTCGGTGATCGGTTGGAGCGGTGGCTGATCACGCGTGATCGCGACGGCCCGGTGGACTTTGATCCGTTCATGACGCGGCTGTATGCGGGCATGCCCCTTTCGGAGGTTCGCACGGAGGCGTCGCTCGGCAGCGCGCGAGCGTGCGATCTGGTGTGGCGTGATGGTCGCGCGGGCGTGGTGTTCGACGACGGTGCCGTGGCGTGGACCGATCCCGCGTTGCAGGCGTTCGTTCGCGACGCATCGCGCGCGAAGCCACGCACATCGGCCGGAACGCTTCGTGCGGCCGCGGTGGATCCCGACGGCGCACTCTTGTTGCTCTGGGAGGACGGCATCGAGGTTCGTGGCGACGGCGATCCCGCATTCGTTCCGCTTGGAAAGATCGCGCATGATCCGCGAGGCGTGATCGCGTCGCAGGATGGTTTCATCGTGAGCGATGCCGATCGCGACGCGCTGCTGCGGGTGAATCGCGCGGGCGAGGTGGTGGGCACGGTGGTGGCCGCGCGCTCCGATGCCGCGCGTTTCGATGGCGTTGAGGCCGCGAAGGATGGCGCCCTGTGGCTGCCTGGGCGACTGGCCGGCGGCGGTGAGGGGCCGGTGTGGGTGGTCGACTATGGCAACCACCGCCTGCAGCGCTTCGGCAACGATGGCGCGTGGCAGAGCACCTTCACGCTGAGCAAAAGCCGCGCGAAGGACCCAACGCCACCCACCAAGGCGCCCAGTGTGCAGGAAGTCGAGCGCGCGAACGCGCGTCGTGAGGCGGCTCGCGCGCTGGCCCGGGCCGGCAACGGCTCGCTGGCGCTGCCTGGTGGAGGCATGCTGCATTGGCGCGCGCCGAACCCCATTCCACTGGCAGAACCGTTCGCGCTGGAGGTGACCGCAACCGCGCCCGATGGTTCGCCGCTGAAGGATGGAACGCTGCTGGTGGACTGCACCATGCCGCACCATGGCCACGGCATGAACGTTCGTCCAGTGGTGAAGCAGCTGGTGCCTGGCGCCTGGCGCGCGGAGCCCTTGCTGCTTCACATGCCGGGACGATGGGAACTGTCCTTCGACATCGCCTTGCCCGATGGGCGCATTCGCCGCAGTCAATGCACGCTGGAGGTCGAATGAGAGCGATCGTGCTGCCGATGGTCGCGCTGCTTGTTGGCATGGCGCCACCCGTCGGGGCGGTACAGGTGGAGGCATCCGCACGCGAGAAGCTGCTGCGGCTGGGGCCCATGCCGCCGGTGCCACTGGATCCCACCAACCGATGGAGCGGCAACGATGCCGCGGCGGATCTTGGTCAGCGGCTGTTCTATGACGCCAACCTGTCCCGCAACGGAAGCGTGAGCTGCGCCACCTGCCACGCGGTGCAGAGCGGATTCGCCGATTCGCGGCGGCTGGCGCGCGGCATCGGTGACGGTACGCGTCACACGCAATCATTGATCAACGCGGCGTATCAGCGCTGGCTGACCTGGGATGGGCGATCCGATTCGCTGTGGAGTCAGGCGCTGCATCCCTTCCAGAACGACAAGGAGATGGGGTTGACGCCGCGCGAAGTGGTGCAGCGCGTTGGCGAAACGCCCGCCCTGCGACGGCGCTACGAGGCGGTGTTTGGGCGTCTGCCTGCGCCTGACGATGCAGCTGGTGTGCAGACCGCCTTCGTGAAGCTGGGCAAGGCCATCGGCGCGTTTGAGCGGCGCATCGTGTCCGGGCCATCGCCTTTCGATCGCTGGCTTGACCGCATGCGCGCAGGCGATTCGGCTCCAACCAAGGAGTTCGGTGCCGACGCCGTTCGTGGCGCGCTGCTGTTCGTGGGCAAGGCGGATTGCGTGCGTTGCCACAGCGGTCCATTGCTGTCGGATGGAGAGTTCCACATGATCGGTGTGCCCGAAGGTCGGGGCGGAGCGCCGGTGGATCGCGGACGCCTGGAGGGCATCGAGCTGCTGCAGGGCGATCCATGCAACGCGGCCGGGGCCTTCAGCGACGATCCGACGGGGCCGCGCGCCAAGGTGACGCTGGCCACCGTGCCGGATCCGGAGGCGTGGGGACGTTTTCGGACCCCGTCGCTGCGAGCCGCGTCGGTCACGCCGCCCTACATGCACCAGGGTCAGCTCGACACGCTGGCCGAGGTGGTGCACTTCTACAACACGCTGGAGGGGGCAAGCTCGCTGGACCATCATTCCGAGCGCGTGCTCGAGCCACTCGGGCTTTCCGTGCAGGAAGAGGCGGACCTGGTGGCGTTCCTGCGGGTGGTCACTGGCAGCACGCCGGGCGATGTGGATGTGGCGCGTCCGCGACCGGAATCCACAGAGCCGCTTCCAAAATCATCTGAAATCTCCCCGGCTGGAACTTCTCAACCCGGCATTTCGGGGCCATGATGCCGTTTGAGGCCCTGTTGGAGGGGGTCGATTGTGTGGCCGCAAACCATTTCGAGAGAGAGACCGTGAACCACTTCCACGCGCTTCGACTTTGCCTGACCGCCACGTTGTCGCTGTGTGCCGTCGCCCTTGCCCACGAGGGTGATCCGAAGGAACGCGACTTCAAGGGACCGGTCGTGGCGGATGCCTGGCTCGCCGACGAGCAGGGCCTGAACAAGGCGGCGCCCGCGTTCGCATCAAGCGGCGTTCGATTGATGGCGTGGTTCCCGGTGACCACCTTCAACGCCGCCAACACCAGCGGCAACGATGTCTGGGGATACGTGAGTCCATCCGGTCGCGAGTACGCGTTGATGGGCCTGTCCAACGGCACCGGATTCGTGGATGTGACCAATCCGGGCTCGTCGCGCATCATCGGCTTCATCACCGGGCCCACAAGCATGTGGCGCAACATCAAGACCTACAAGACGTGGGCCTACGCGGTGAGCGAGGGTGGCGGTGGCATCCAGGTGTTCGACCTGTCCAACATCGACAACGGCGTGGTGACCTTGGCGAACACCGTGGACGCGAGCGCGGCGACGCCCGCCACGCACACCATGATCATCAACGAGAAGACCGGCTACCTGTATCGCATGGGCGGTGGCAGCAACGGCCTTCGCATCTACTCGCTCGCCAATCCCTCGGCGCCGGTGATGACGGCGACCTGGACCACCAAGTACACGCATGACGGCGTGGTCTACAACTACGAGACCGGTCCGTACGCGGGCAAGGAAGTGTTCTTCGCGTGCGGCGGAACCAACGGTGGCCAGACGAACACCGGTGTCGACATCCTGGATGTGACCAACAAGAGCGCGATCACCGTGATCGGACGCTACACCTACGCCAACGCCAACTTCTGCCATCAGCTGTGGCTGAGCGAGGATCGACGGTACGCCTACATCAACGACGAGCTGGATGAGCAGAACCGCGGCATCTACAGCCAGGGCCGCATCGTGGACGTGAGCAATCTGGCCGCTCCCACCACCGTCGGCACGTACACCACCGGCGTGACCTCGATCGACCACAACGAGTACGTGAAGGGCAACAAGCTCTTCTGCTCCAACTACACCTCGGGTCTGCGGGTGTTCGACATCAGCTCTGGTGGGTCGCCCACGCAGGTGGCATGGTTCGACACGCATCCCGAAGATGACGCCGCGCCGGCCGCGACGTTCAACGGGTTGTGGAGCAACTACCCGTATCTGCCGTCCGGAACGATCCTGGGGTCCGACATCGAGGCCGGCCTGTACGTGTGGCGCCTCGGCAACGATCCGGCCACCATCTCGGTGGTCGGAGGCGATCCCGCGCTGTTCGATCCGCGCGGTCAGCCGATCAGCGTGGATGTGGCCACGGTTGGTGGCGCTTCGGTCGCCTCGGGCGGCGTTGTGCTGCACACCACGGTGGCGGGCGTGACCACGGACACGGCATTGACCAAGGATGCGAGCCAGCAGAACCGCTGGTCGGCAACAAGTCCCGCAGCCACCTGCGGCGCGACCGTGTCGTGGAGCATCGAAGCGTTCATTTCCGACGGCACCTCGGTGAAGTACCCGATGGCGGGAACGAACTCCGCATTGAGTGCCGGCGCGGTGACTGTTGCGGCGTCTGATGCGTGCGAGGCCAGCACCAGCACGGGCTGGGTGGTCGGAGCGACGGGCGACAATGCGACCGCAGGCATCTGGGTCAACGCGGATCCGGTTGGCACGGCTGCGCAGCCTGAAGATGACCACACTGCCAATGGCACCAAGTGCTGGATCAGCGGCAACGGCGCCGTGGGCGGCGCCGTGGGTGCGGCGGACATCGATGGCGGAACCACCACGCTCACCTCGCCCGCGTACCCGGTCACCGGGCTGTCCGACCCGTACGTGAGCTATTTCCGCTGGTACAGCAACAATCAGGGTTCGGATCCGAACAACGACTCCATGCCCATCCAGATCTCGGGCAACGGCGGAACCACATGGGTGCAGCTCGAACTAGTCACCGAGAATGCCGGTGCCTGGGTGCAGAAGAAGTTCCGCGTGCTCGATTTCGTCACGCCCAACGCGGGCACGATCAAGCTGCGTTTCATCGCCCGCGACCTTGGCGCCGGTTCGGTTGTGGAAGCCGGCGTCGACGACATTGCGGTGACCGAACTCGTGTGCCCGACGGCGCTCGAGGGTGACCTTGATGGCGATGGGATGGTCGGCGCGGCGGACCTGGCGGTGCTGCTGCTCGACTTCGGTCCATGCGGCGGATGTGCATCGGATCTTGACCAGTCCGGCGCGGTGGATTCAGGCGACATCGCCTTCCTGCTGCTGCT
>RFQW01000431.1 GCA_009924765.1 Planctomycetota bacterium
GGCGAACTCCATGCCGATGGCGCCGCTGCCCACCACCACCATGCTCTCGGGCTTCTTGGGAAGCACCATCGCCTCGTAGCTGCTGATGATGGTCTTGCCATCATTCGGCGCGAAGGGCAGCTGACGCGGCGCCGCGCCGGTGCAGATGAGCACGTTGTCGGCGGTCAGCACGCGATCGCCCGCGCCGGCCTTGCCGGTGCCCGCGTAGTAGTTCTCGTCGGCCGCGCTCACCTGCACCTTGCAGGGGCCCGAGCCCGACTTGCCGTTCAGGATCTTGGCGTGACCCTGCACATGCTCGATCTTGTTCTTCTTGAACAGGAAGCCGATGCCGGTGTTCAGCTGCGTGGTCACGCCGCGGCTGCGACCGATCACCTTCTCCCAGTTCACCTTCACGTTCTTGGCATCCACCTCGAAGCCCAGTTCGGCGCCGTGGCCGAAGGCCTCCACATACACCTTGGCCGTGTGCAGCAGCGCCTTGGTGGGAATGCAGCCCCAGTTCAGGCACACGCCGCCCAGCTTGTTGCGCTCCACGCACGCCACGCGCTTGCCCATCTGCGCCGCGCGGATGGCACCCACGTAGCCGCCGGGGCCGCCGCCGATCACGATGAGGTCGAAGTGGTTCTGGGAAGCGCCGCTGGCGGGGGTGGAAGCCATGGTGTGAGGTCTCCGAATGGGATGCGCCGGACTTTTGCAAGGCATCCACAGCCTGCGGGTTGCCCAGCGCGGGCGGCTATCGTAGCGGTGTGGGAGTCGTGCGGCCCACATGCAGCCGCGGGCGGCGAACCATGGACCCATTCTCAACACCCAACCCTGATGCGGCGCACGGCGAGCAGATCGTGGCCGCGGTGCGCGCGGCGGGGGTTGGCGCCTGGGACTGGAACCTGCGCGATCGCACCGCGTGGTACTCGCAGGGGCTGCGCACCATGCTGCAGCAGAGTGCCGAGTCGTTTCCGGATCGGTTCGAGAGCTTCGCCAACCACGTGCACCCCGAGGACATCGCGCGCGTGCACGCCGCGCTGACCGCACACCTGCAGCAACAGTCCGATCTGGAATTCCGCATGCGCATGGGTGACGGCGCGTGGAAGTGGGTGCGTGCGCGCGGCAAGGCGGTGTTCGAGCAGGGACAGGCGGTGCGCATGCTAGGCACGATCAGCGAGTGGCCGCTCGGCGCCGCGCGCGACCGTTTGGCCATGACCGCCAGCGATCGCCTGGCTTCGGCGCTGGAGGATCAGTCGCGCATCGCGCGCGAACTGGAGCAGGCACGCGCCGATCTGTTGCGCCAGAATGAGGAACTGCGTCGTGCGCGCGCCGCGGCCGAGACGGCCATGGAAAGCAAGAGCGCCTTCCTGACCAACATGAGCCACGAGATCCGCACGCCGATGACCGCCATCCTGGGCTTCATCGGTGTGCTGCTCGACGAGAGCGTCGATCCCGAGGAACGGCGCATGCTCAGCCGCTCCATCCGTCGCAACAGCGAGCACCTGCTGGCCATCATCAACGACGTGCTGGACCTGTCCAAGATCGAGGCGGGCGGCATGCGCGTGGAACTGGTGCGCGTGCCGGTGATGCAGCTGCTGGACGATGTGCTGTCGGCGCTTCGGCCACTGGCGCGCGAACGCGGGCTGGATCTGCGCCCGGTGCTGCTGGGTCCGGTTCCATCCACGATCATCAGCGACCCGCACCGTCTGCGGCAGATCCTGATGAACCTGATCGCCAACGCGATCAAGTTCACGCATCACGGTGGCGTGCAGGTGTCGCTGCAGGTGGTCGAGGGCGTGATGCAGCGGCGCGGGGACGCGGACCCGGCCGAACACGAGCCGGCGCACCGCCGCCTTCGCGTGCAGGTGACCGACACCGGCATCGGCATCGACGAGGCGCAGATGCGAGATCTGTTCCAGCCGTTCGTGCAGGCCGACGAATCCACCACGCGCCGCTTTGGTGGCAGCGGGTTGGGCCTGACCATCAGCCGTCGGCTGGCGCGCATGCTG
>RFQW01000432.1 GCA_009924765.1 Planctomycetota bacterium
TGCCCCATCTCGTGGATGGCGATCAGCAGGCTGAAGCCCAGCACGATCAGAACAAGATTGCCGCCGTCGCCGAGAAGCTGCATGGCTGGATCCTTCGCCCGAATGCGGGCATGGTTTCAGTCTAGGTTCCCAGTGTCACGGCGCCCGTGCGATGTCGGATGAATGCACGCGCAGCGGCGTCGGCATCCTGCGCATCCTGCAACGTGCGCAGCGCGCGATCCGGCAACTCGCGCATGGCCTGCTCCACCAGATCCGAAATCTGCCCGAACGCGATGTGGCCGTCGAGGAATGCCTGCACGGCCACCTCGTTGGCCGCGTTCAGCGTGGCGCCTGCGCTGCCGCCGCGACGGATCACCTGGTGCGCCAGACGCACCGCGGGGAACCGCGCATGATCGATGGGCTCGAACTCGAGCGACTTCAGGTTGGTCCAGTCGAGCCGCTTGGCCACGCCGGTGTGTCGCGCGGGCCAGGTGAGCGCCATCTGGATGGGCAGCTTCATGTCGGGCGGCGACAGCTGCGCGATCACGCTGCCGTCGCGGAACTCGGCGAAGCCGTGCACGATGCTCTGCGGATGCGCGATGGCGTCGATGCGTTCGGCGGGCAGTCCGAACAGCCAGTGCGCCTCGATGATCTCGAGGGCCTTGTTCATCAGCGTGGCGCTGTCGATGGTGATCTTGCGACCCATCTGCCACGTGGGATGGCGCAGGGCCTCCTGCACGGTGGCGTTGCGCGTGCGCTCGGCGCTCCAGGTGCGGAATGGACCTCCGCTGGCGGTGATCACCACGCGATCCAGCTCGTCGATGCGCCCGGAGCGGATGCACTGCGCCAGCGCGCTGTGCTCGCTGTCGATCGGGAACAGCTGCACACCCTTGCGGCGCGCGGCCTCGGTCACGATCTCGCCCGCGGCCACCAGCGTTTCCTTGTTGGCGAGCGCCACATGGCAACCCAGTTCGATGGCGCGCAGTGCGCTTGCCAGACCGGCGAAACCGACCATGGCGGCCACCAGCACATCGCCCGGTCGCGCCAGATCCTCCACAAGTCGAAGCGCCGCGTCAGGGCCGCTGCGCACGTTGCCAAGCGATGCAAGCGGCGCGGCGGCCGATGCATCCGCGAGCGCCAGCTCTCGCACGCCAAGCGCGCGTGCCTGTTCGGCAAGCAGCGAGGCGTTCGAGCCCGCGGCCAGGCCGACGACCTCGAACGAGGCCTCGCCCATCGCGCGCAGATGTTGCAGCACCTCCACGGTGCTGACGCCGATGGACCCGGTGCTGCCGAGCAGGATCAGGCGCCGCGATGACATGCGATCAGCCGTCCTTCTTCATGGCGTCGCGGGCGGCACCCGGATTCAGACGACGAAGTGCGGCGCCGTAGAGCGAACGGAACATGTTCTTGGGCTTGGCATCACCACCTTCGGAGCCGGATGGCTGCGAAGGAGCGCTGTTGCCTGCGCCACCACCGTTGCCGCCGGCACTGTCGCCCTGTCCGCCACCCTGGCTGGATCCTTCGCCGCCCTGGTTGCCGTCGCCACGATCGCGACCGCCGCGACCACCACGGCCGCCTCGACGACGACGACGACCGCGGCGCTCGCCGCCTTCGCCACCACCGTTCGATCCGTCGCCCTGTGGTTCGCCCCCCTGGTCGCCATCGCCACCTTCGGCGGCAGCGCCTTCACCCCGAGGTTCGCCCTGCGATTCACCCTGAGGCTGGCCTTCACCTGCGGGCTGGCCTTCGCCGCCTTCACCGCGATTGCGACCGCGACCACCGCGACGACGACGACGCTTGCGACGACCGCCTTCGCCACCCTCGCCACCTTCGGTTGAAGCGGCACCTTCGCCGCCCTCGCCGGCTGGCTGGCCTTCGCCACCTTCGGTGCCGGCAGCTGCGGGGGCGTTGCCGCCGCCCTCGCCACCGCGACCACGATCACGATCCCGGCCGCGTCCGCGACGACGACGGCGTCCACGACGCTCGCCACCTTCGCCGCCTTCGCTCG
>RFQW01000433.1 GCA_009924765.1 Planctomycetota bacterium
CACTGATCCGCTTTGTGCGCGTGCTGACCGGTCATGCCAAGGCCAAGCCGCACGGCATCGAGCTGTGGCTGCCGGTGATGCTGCTGCTTGCAGGCTCCGCGGAAGGCGTGACCTTTGCCGGCCATCTGCGCGGATTGTGGGGCGACCCCAGCATCGTCACCTTGCTGCTGTTGTTCCTGTTCACGCTGCAACCGTCGTGGTTGCCAAGCCGGCCGCGCCCCACCACCTGCCTGCTGATCACGCTGCTGGTCACGGTGCCGCTGTATGGGCCCATGCTGCTGCCCGTGCCGACAGTGCAGGACAACCTGTATGCCATCGGTTGGCAGCCGTGGTCGCTGCTCATCGCCATCACGCTCGGCGCGCTGATCATGTGGCGCTCGCTGCAGCGCACCTGGCTCAACATCGTCGCGCTAGCGCTGCTGGCCTACGCCGGCCGCCTGATGGAGAGCGACAACCTGTGGGACTACTTGGTGGACCCGGGATTGCTGGTCACGATCGCGTTCCTGGGCTTCACCGGAATCTGGATCTCGCTCCAGCGACGCTTGAAGGCGATCTGAGGTCCGTTGTAGCTGAGTGAACGCGGATCACCCGCCGCCACCCAGCGATCCTGCTTGGCCAGCACCTCGCGCAGCTTCTCCACACCCTGGTTCACGCGGTTCAGGCCGTAGCCGCCCATCATGCCGATCGAGATCACGGTCACTTCGGGGTTGTCCACCACCTTCACGCCGCGCTCGGCGTCGCCTTCGGGGCCCTGCTTGGTCTCGCGATACAGAAAGCTCATCGTCCACGCACCCTGATCGTCGCTCAGCTTGCCGTCATCGGTGGTCATGCCGCGATAGTCCATCTCCACGGGGCTGGTCATGGCGATGTCGCGCTTCTTGATGTGGTTGAACAGCGGCCAGAAGCCGTTGCCCATGCCGATGCTGGTGGGACCCTGACCGCCGTACTCGGCGCGGCGCACCACGGGATAGGTCTTGATCTCCACGCACTCGGGCGGCGTCGGCGCCGGATACCCAACCGGCAGCGGTGCCTCGATCTCGCACTTGCCGCTGAACCAGTTCTCGCCTTCAAGCACGGGCGCCGGTGCGTCGCCCAGCACGCGCACAACCTGCCCCGCCTTCGGAGCGGCGAGTGGCCACGGCGTGCTCGCACTGGGCTCGGGCACCACCGGATCGGGCTCGGGGCCGCCGGTCATGGCGCATGCACCCAGCATGGCGAAGGCGACTCCCAGGATTCCACGGAACGTGCGGCGAAGGCTCTTCATGAAAACGGCTTTCGACGGTCGAGCGCCGTTGGATGCTGCACGGCACAATGCCCGCATGCCTCAGCCGACCCCGTTTGTGACCCAATTTCCGCGATGCCTTCAACTTCTGGCTCGCTTCGCGCTACTGGCACTGGTGGGCCTGCTGCCCATCGCGTGCAAGGCGCAGCCCGCCATCGGGCCAGGGCAGTGGTACGTGGGCAAGAGCACGCTCACCGGCGACGCGACCATGTTCGGCGGCGCGGGCAACACCGCCGTCATGTGGCAGCTGCCTGCAACCACCACCAACTGGATCTGGCGCGTCAGCACCAACGGCACCACGCGCGAGTGGGCGGTGGAGCAGCGCTACGCCAACGCAAACGATGACCCTTCGCAGGGTCAGGTGTGGTGGATGGGCGACAGCACCGGCAGCTGGAGCGGCACCATGTCGATCAACGAGCGCAGCAACGAATGGGGCGGAACCATGCGACCGCCGTTCAAACCGCCGTTCAATGCCTTCACGATCGCGGGCGTGCCGGCCAATGGCGATGGTCACATCGAGGGCCACGGCCAGAAGGTGAGCGAGGAGGTGTTCCTCACGCTGCAGTGGATCAAGGCCGATGGCACGGTGGGCGCCACCTACAAGATGGAGGCGCTTGGCCAGAACGAGGAGGAGTATCTGCGCGCCATCGACTCGATGGGCGCCACGCGACCCGCCACGGTGGACGCGATTCC
>RFQW01000434.1 GCA_009924765.1 Planctomycetota bacterium
GCGCGGTTCATCGAGCGCACGCTGCGTTCGATACAGGCCCAGACGCACGGCGATTTCGCCGTGGTGATCACCGACAACGCGTCCGTCGACGCGACCAGCGACCTGTGCGCGGACTTCGCGCGTGCCGACCCGCGCTTCACGCATGTGCGGCAGCCGGCCAACATCGGCGCGGCCGCCAACTTCGACTTCGCCCGCGAAGCATCGGAGAGCCCCTTCTTCGGCTGGGTGGGCGCGCACGACCTGCTGCATCCGGAATTCCTCACCCGCCACCTTGCGGCGCTGCGTGCCAATCCGTGGGCGGCTGGGTCGTTCACCTATTTCGAGTGGATCGACGCCGATGACCGCCCACTGCAGCGTGACGGCGACGTGGGGATCGCCGCACCGCGTCATGGCGCGTGGCTGCGCTACCTGTGGTCCGTGGCGATCGGCGCCGACCTGGGGCCCATGCATTCGGTCTTTCGTCGCAACGGCATGTCACCGCTGCGATTCCGCAACGCGCCGGCGGCCGACCACATCTTCCTGTCGAACACGGTGTTCCGCGCGCCCTTTCTTGCCCTGCCCGGCCACCTGTATCTGCTGCGACACTTCGACGAGGCGCTGCGAACCGAAGACACCATGCAGCGCATCACGGGCAAGGCTGGCGTGAAGGTGGACATGCAGGTGGCCATCGAGGCGTATCTTGCGGACTTCGAATTGATGCATCCGCCCGGCACGCCCGGCCACCGCATGCGCCCCATGGTGTCCTGGCTGCTGCACGACCGATTGGATGCCAAATCGCTTCGCCTGACCAAGCGGCTTCGAAGCGTGGTGAAGCGCATGCACGACGCGCGCGCATGGCTGCGGCCCCGGCCAACCGATCAGCGCTGAATCAGGCTGCACCCGCAGCCATGGCGGCTTCGAGCGTGACGCGCATGCCGCGGAAGTAGGCATCGTTCGCGAACTCGGGGTACTGATCGAGCAGCAGGCCAAGGGCTTCGGCCGCGTCGGGACTGAGCGAGCGCCCGCGCCCGGCGATACCGACATTGATGCGGTTGTTCGGGCCACGGAAGGCCTGCATCGCCTTCGACGTGGCGGATGGAGCTGGCTCGACACCGGCGAATCGCAGCACATCACCGATGACTCGTGTTGGGTCCTTCACGAGGTCCTCGTAGGCAACGAAGTGCACGCGGGGTTCCCGACGCCAGCCGGCGTAGAAGTTGAGATACCACGGCATGGCGAGTCGCACCACAGACTCCTCCAGCGCCGCGTCATCCTGCTGCAGGTGCGCCCTGGTGAAGAAGGCCACTGGTGACTCGTGGGACTCGCGTCGAAGATGATCCCTGAAGCTCAACACGACATCGGGCAGATCCCGGATCAGGACAACAGGTGAAAGCTTGTACTGATCGATCAGCCGCTGCGTCCAGTCGCTGTTTCGCAGGTGTTGTTGCGCCACGTAGTTGCCGCGGTGGTTGTATCGAGACAGACGGATCTGGCACAGTTCCTGTTCGCGATCGCCGTAGGCTGCTGCAAGCGCGATCTTGCGGAAGCCGGGATATGCGCCGATCGCGTTGGTGAGCGACGTGGAGGCAGACTTCGGCATGCACGCCACCAGCACATGTGCTCCATGCCGCCGGCTGAACGCGGCCTGCACCGCATCTAGGGCGAAGTATGCGGCGGAAATGATGCGGTTGGTCTGTCTCATAGGGGAACACTCACACGGTACCAATGCCGAGCGCGCTCACGAAACGGAGAGTCGCTGTCTGTAGACGGCCGCCACCGCATCCGCGACGTGATCCCATGCATGGCGTTGCGCCTCCGCCCGCGCGGCCTCGGCCATGGATGCCCGTGCGCGCACCTGCAGCAGTTGCTCCAACCGGTCCACGCACGGTTCCACCGATTCATCGGCGGGTACCACAAAGCCGTTCACGCCGTCGGACACGATGTCCCGCACCCCCATCCGGTCGCTGATCACCACCGGCAACCCCGCGGCCAT
>RFQW01000435.1 GCA_009924765.1 Planctomycetota bacterium
ACGATCGCCGCATTCGCCGAACCGGCCACGGCCACGGCCGCAGCAACACCAACCATCGAAGAGATGAAAGTCTTGTTACGCATCTGAAGCTCCATGATGGGCTTTCGCCCGGTTGGCCCACACTCCCGTGCAGGCATGGCTTCGCCGAAACCGTCGGCGCGCGGATGTCTCGTACGTTTGCCCCACCGGAGCAATTGCTTCCTGGATGGCGTTCATCGGGTGCAGGCTTGACCTGCGGGTGATGTCGCGCTCCACTTAAAAGAACGCAAACTGCCCACCCCGGCCATCATGCATTCATCGAGAATTTCTGAATGAACTGAACAACCTGATCCTGGGAGTTCGGGGCCCGTGGAATCGTTCCTTGCGAACCTCGCCGGGGGATGAATTCGGTGCGGCGACTGCGTGTCCGGCCGAGGAGCGGGTGGGCACCGCGCGCCGCCCAACGCACACACGCCCCCAGGCGCGTGAGCGCTTGGGGGCGTGGAGTGTGGACGCTGGCCGAGGCCAACGTGGAGTGCAGAGAGATGTCAGGCGCGACGGCGGCGGGCGCCGACGATGCCGGCTGCGCCGAGGAGCGCGAGGGCGCCGGGGGCGGGGACGGCGTTGTAGGAGAAGTCCGTCAGCGTGACGTTGCCGAGATTCGTTCCGGCGCTCAGACCCGAAGGGCAGTCCCAGTTGACGTAGAGCTGGACGGTGCCCAGGTTGGACCAGTTGGCCGCGGTGCCAGCGCCGAATTCGGCGTCGAAGTCAGCGGTGCTGAAGGTGACGGTGCCGCCGCTGCCGAACACGGACTTGGTCACGAACCACTCGGCCGGCTCGCCGTTGTTGGTGACCCCAACAGCGAATCGCAGATTGGTACCCGCGAAGCCGCTCGTACCGAACGTGTTGTTCGCGAACGACACCGTGAACGACGACGCATTGGACATGTCGAAGGAGTTCAAGCTGGTCACGTTGCCACTCGAGTCGAAGTTGGCGTTCGCCCAAATGAAGTTGGCGAACATGCCATAGGCATTGGTCGTCATGCCGGTGGCGCCCGTACCGGCAGCCTTCACCAGAGCCTGCACCTGGTTGCCGCCAGTGACGGAGTTCACGTTGGCCGTGGTCACCAGCTGCTTGCCTCCCGAGGCATTCTTGGTGAAGCCCTGGGTTCCGAGGTCGCGATCGTTGAAACCGAGGGTGCCGTTGGCATACTGCAGGGGACCCGTGCTGTCGCCCATTCCCCGACCGGTCCATCCAGCGAACGAGCCCGTGAACCCATCGATCTTGCCGGTCGCCAGGCCTGCATTCGCCGAACCCGCCACGGCCACGGCCGCAGCGACACCAACCATCGAAGAAATGAAAGTCTTGTTGCGCATCTGAAGCTCCATGCTGGGCTCTCGCCCGTTTGGGCCCACACTCCATGTGCAGGCGTGAGATCGCCGAAGCCGTCGGCGCGCGGTCATTGCAAAGGCTTGCCCCACCGGAGCAATCGATTCCTGGATGGCGTTCATCGGGTGCAGGCTTCACCTGCGGGTGATGTCGAGATCCACCTACAAGAACGCAATCTGCCCCCCCCGGCCATCACGCGTTCATTGATAATTGCTGAACAAACTGAATATCGCGGCGTCGCGTGCACTTTGCCCGTGCAAGTGTTCCTTACAAGCGCCGCCGCGGGATAAAAACGGCGCCGAGTCAGGCTCCCGCCTCGCGGGAGCCAGCCCGTACCCGGCCGACGAGTGCATGGGTTCCGGGCTCTCCCGGGGTCCGGCGCTACGCCCGGAAGATGGCGCCCATCTTCTTCCCGATGAGGGCGCTCGCCCCCAGGAGCGTCACCGCCAGGAGCGCCATCGCCCAGACGCCCATGGCGCTGGCGATGCCGGGGCCGTCGCCAAGGCGCTCGAAGAGCGTGTAGATGGCCTTGGTCACCGGGTAGTCGGCCTCGCGCTGCGCGAGGAGCAGGCTGTCGCCCACTTCGAGCATGCTGAAGCT
>RFQW01000436.1 GCA_009924765.1 Planctomycetota bacterium
CACCGTGAACGGCAAGGTGCTCGACGGCCTGCCGGCGTGGGTGGATGCCGCCAACGACAAGATCCTGGTCGACGGCCGACCCATCAAGCGCAACGAGCCCATGGTGTACGTGATGCTGTTCAAGCCCAAGGGCATCGTGTGCACCAACGAGGATCCCGAGGGTCGCCGCCGTGCGGTGGATCTGGTGCAGCATCCGCTGAAGGTGCGCGTGTATCCGGTGGGGCGCCTCGACATGGATTCGAGCGGCCTGCTGCTGCTCACCAACGATGGCGAACTGGCGAACCGCCTCACCCATCCGCGCTTCGAGGTGCATCAGACCTACGAGGTCACCGTGAGCGGTCGTCTGGACGATGTGGCGGTGCAGCGCCTCAGTGCCAGCCTGTTCGTGCCTGGAGCCGACGATGTCGAAACGGGCGCCGGCCGCAGCAACCTGAAGCTGCTCGGTCGCGACGGCACCAAGACCACGCTGCTGATGGAACTGCGCGAGGGTCGCAACAAGCAGATCCGCCAGATGCTGCTGCGCCTCGGACATCCGGTGCGTCGGTTGCGTCGCGTGGGCATGGGCTCGCTTCGCCTGCGCGGCCTGGCCGTGGGCGCCTGGCGCGACCTCACCTCGCACGAGCTGCGCGAACTCAAGGAGGCGGCCTTCAAGCCCGCAGCGCAGCGCGCGCGTCGCAACGAGCGCGGTCAGTCGAAGCCCGTCGCCGCCGCCAAGAAGGTCGTCGCGCCGGTGGGCAAGCCCGTGAAGCCGCGTCAATCCACGCAGTCGCTCGACATCGCGCGCCCCAAGCGTGCCGGTCGTCCGCCTGCGGCGCGGCCGCAGCGAGGCTCGCGCTCGCGTTGATTTCGATTGTCGCCGCCGCGTAGGATGACCCCCATGCCGATCTATGAATATGTCTGCGAAGCCGATGGCGAGGTGATCGAACTGCTGCGCTCGATGAACGAGGCCGACAAGCCCGTCGAGGATCCCTCGGGCAAGGGCCGTGCCTTCGTGCGCCGACACAGCGTGTTCGGCGTCAGCGGCGCATCGGCCACCGGCGCGGTCAGCATGCCCGTGGGCGGCTGCTGCCCCTGCGGCAAGGCCCAGTCCATGTGTGGGCGGAACTGAACGCGTGATCCTGCACGGCGTGGACTTCTCCGGGGCCGACTCGGGTGGTGCGGCCAAGATCCGCATGGTGTCGCGCGATCTGCAGTCGCCAGGCACGCCCATCCGGCTCGAGGGCCGCTTCGACCGCAAGGGTCTGACGCGACGCATCCTGTCGCTGCAGCAGGATGGCCGTCAGCACATGGTGCGCATCGACGCGCCCTTCGGGCTTCCGCTGGAAACGCTGCGATGCTTCGAGGTGCAGCCGTCGTGGTCCGCGATGGCCGACTGGCTGGTCGGGTTCGGCTCGCCGCGTCTGTGGCGCGGCGCCATCCGCCAGACCGTTCGCAAGGAACCGCGCCGCCTGTGCGACGATCAGTTCCGCACGCCCATGGCGCCCATGAACCTGCGCGTGTTCAAGCAGACCTGGACCCTGATCGCCGAGGTGCTGAAACCGCTCGCCGACGCTGGCGTGCGCATCGAGCCCGTGCACGCCGCCAACGGCAGCGTGACCGTGTGCGAGGGCTGTCCGGCAAGCCTGCTTCGCATGAAGGGCTGGCCCGACCATGGCTACAAGGGGCAGGGCGAGCCGCCGCGAGCGGTGCGCGCCGACCTGATGCGACTGCTGCATCGCGCGCGCATCGTGGTCACGCCCGACATGGAGGCCGCCGCGATCGACGATGTGGAAGGTGATCTGCTCGACGCGCTGCTGCTCACGCTGGATCCGCTGCAGTGGGTGCCGCCATCCGAGGCGCGTGTGGAAGCCTGGATCTACTGAATCACACGCCGCGCGCCTGGGGATCCCAGATGATCTTGTGCAACTGCGTCTGCATGCGCACGGGCAGTCGGTCGGCCAGGATCCATTCGGCCAGCAG
>RFQW01000437.1 GCA_009924765.1 Planctomycetota bacterium
ATCCATCAGGCCTATCTGCTGACCGGCGTGCGCGGGGTGGGCAAGACCACCACCGCCCGCATTCTGGCGCGCGCCTTCAACTACGAGCTGCCCGCGCGCGACGGCCATCCCGCCGTCACAAGGCCCACCATCGAGATGCCCGAGCTTGGCGCCCATTGCCAGGCGATCATCGAGAGCCGTCACATTGATGTGATCGAGATGGACGCCGCCTCCCACACCGGCGTCGACGATGTGCGCGAGATCATCGAGAACGCGCGCTTCCGCCCTGTCATGGCGCGCACCAAGGTCTACATCATCGACGAAGTGCACATGCTCTCCAAGAACGCCTTCAACGCCCTGTTGAAGACGCTGGAAGAGCCGCCCGAACATGTGAAATTCCTCTTCGCCACCACCGAAATCGAAAAGGTGCCGGTCACCGTGCGCTCGCGCTGCCAGCGCTTCGATCTGCGCCGCATCGAGCCGGATGTGCTGATCAACCATCTGGCGGGCATCTGCGCCAAGGAGCAGGTGGACATCGAGCGCGACGCGCTGGCCCTGATCGATGAGGTGGCAGCACCGAACCTGCTGCTGCATCTCGATACGCACCACATGCTGATGGAGGAGTCCGATCCCCTGGCCGCCATCACGCGGGCTGCGCCACGCCTCGGCTACTTCGAATTCAGCGAAAGTCACCGCGGCCCACTCGGCACCGGCAGCGTGGCGGTGGCCGGCATCGTGAGGGCGCTGGTGGCCGGCGGCTATGACGGGCCGATCGGTTTCGAAGCGTTTTCGGCCGCCATCCTCGACCCAGTCCTAGCAGCGCAGCTTTGCGTCTGGCGCACCACCTACACCGATGCCGATGCGGTGGCACGGGATGCGCGGCACCAAATCCAGCGCGCCATCGAGGCGGCGAGAGGAATGGCATGAGCAGGATATGCGGGCCCGGCGTCATGCTGAGCCAGTTCATGGGCGATGCGCCACCATTCGATTCCTTTTCCGGCGTGGTCGGCTGGCTGAGGGCGTTGGGCTATGTCGGGGTGCAGGTCCCGGTCCACGACCCGCGCCTCATCGACCTGGAACGCGCGGCCACCGACGATGCCTATTGCCGCGACTATTGCCGCCGCCTTGGCGATCTTGGCGTCGAGATCACGGAACTCGCGGCTCATCGCGCAGGACAATTGATGGCGGTGAACCCGGCCTTTTCCGAGATCTCGGATGTCTTCGCGGCGCCCGCCGTCCGCGGCGACGCAGCGGCCCGTGCAGCTTGGGCGGAACGGCAGTTGCGGCTGGCGATCGATGCGTCCGCGAGGCTGGGCCTGTCGCGCTTGGCCACCTTCTCCGGCGCCTTCGTGTGGCCCTATTTCTATCCCTGGCCACCGGCACCGCCCGGGCTGGTCGAGGCGGCCTTCGCGGAGCTCGCGCGGCGCTGGCGACCGATCCTGGATCACGCCGACCGGGCTGGCATCGACCTCTGCTTCGAATTGCATCCCGGCGAGGATCTGCATGACGGCGCGACCTTCGACCGCTTCCTCGATCTGGTGGATGGCCATGCCCGCGCGCGCATCCTGTTCGACCCGAGCCATATGCTGTTACAGCACATGGATTATCTCGGCTTCATCGACCATTACGGGCCACGCATTGCGGCCTTCCACGTGAAGGACGCCGAATTCATTCGCAGCGCGCGCAGCGGGGTCTATGGCGGCTTCCAAGATTGGGCGCAGCGCCCGGCGCGCTTCCGCAGCCTGGGTGATGGCCAGGTCGATTTCCGCGGCATCTTCTCGCGCCTCGCAGCAATCGGCTACGCCGGCTGGGCGGTACTGGAATGGGAGTGCTGCCTGAAGCGCAAGGAGGATGGCGCGCGGGAAGGCGCGCCCTTCATAGCGCGTCACATCATCGACGTGACCGACAAGCCATTCGATGCCGCGCTACGCCGGCCGGTCGATGCCGCGACGGCGCAGCGCATCCTCGGCAT
>RFQW01000438.1 GCA_009924765.1 Planctomycetota bacterium
AAGGGCGCCGACGCGCTGGTGATCTGCACCGAATGGCGCGAATTCCGCTCGCCCGACCTGGATCAGGTGAAGGCGCTGCTGAAGCGCCCGCTGGTCGTGGACGGACGCAACCTGTACCGCTGCGAAAGCATGCAGGCGCACGGTTTCGACTACGCGAGCGTGGGCCGCGCCACCGCACGCGGCGCGAAGCGCTGAAACACCGCCGAATCGCGCTGGAACAACGCGCGAGCGTTCCGTCAAGGGCCAAACACGCGCATTCCGTCGGGTTTTTTGCGTGTTTTGCGTGCACCCGAGCGTTTGAGCCGGGAAAAACCGCCACTTTTATGCCTTGCACCACTTGAGGCGGGAAAACAAGCCCGTTACAGTGTGCACTTCAACCGGCTGGGGAGCCGGAAGAACACGCAAACCAGTTCGCACGGCGGACGCCGCGCGACGAAACACTTAGGAAAGGATTCCCCACCATGGCAAAGACCGCCACCAAGAAGAAGCCGTTCAAGGCCGTTCCCGCAAGCAAGCGTCGCAGCAAGGGTGACACCTTCAAGACGATCGCCGCCTACACCGAGCTGAAGAACAGCAAGGTGAAGGAAGTGTTCGAGACGCTGACGACCATCATGGTCGCCGACCTCAGCAAGGGCTGCGGCGAGTTCAACTTCAACGGCCTCATCAAGCTGAAGACCGTGAAGAAGCCCGCCACCCCGTCGCGCAAGGGTCGCAACCCCTTCACCGGCGAAGAGATCACGATCAAGGCCAAGCCGGCCAGCCGCAAGGTGCGCGCTCGCGCCCTGCGCGCCCTGAACGGCCAGATCTGAGTTCGCTCAGTTTCTGCACCAATCGACACACGGCCCCGCTTCGGCGGGGCCGTGTTCGTTTTTGACTTCGATGCCGAAAGGCGCTCCCCGCAGCCGCGGCGCCCTCAACCGATCAGCGCGCGCAGCGAACCGTGCACCGCCTGCAGCCGCTCGCGCGCCTGCGCAAGGCTGAGCCCAAGTCGCTGCATCACGATCGCCTGCTTCAGCTTCATGTCGGCCGCCTGCAGCGCCGCGAGCGCCGCGGGCCGATCCAGCGCCGGACAGAAACGCATCAGGATGCGCGCCGCGCGATCGACCAGCTTGTCGTTGGTGGCGGCCAGATCCACCATGAAGGCGCCGTGGGTCTTGCCCAGGCGCACGAAGGTGGCCGTGGTGATGGCGTTCAGCGCAAGCTTGGTGGCCGAGCCCGCCTTCAGACGCGTGCTGCCGCTCAGGATCTCGGGGCCGGTGTCGAGCACGATCAGGCGATCGCAGTCGGGCGGGCAGTCGCGCGGACTGCACACCAGCATGCCGGTGGCGGCACCTCGCGCCTTGGCGAGACGCAGGCCTCCCAGCACCCACGGTGTTGTGCCGCCGGCGGCGATGCCCAGGAAGGTGTCGCCCGCACGCAGGTCGATGGCCTCGAAATCGGCGGCGGCACCGTCGAGTTCATCCTCGCGCCGTTCGCTGCTGCGACGAAGCGCGCCATCGCCACCCGCGATCAATCCCACCACCTGCGACGGATCGCTCTGGAAGGTGGGCGGACATTCGCTGGCGTCGAGCACACCGAGTCGCCCGCTGGTGCCGGCGCCGCCGTACACCAGTCGACCGCCGGCGCGCATGCGCGGCACCAGCTGCTCCACGAATGCGCCAAGTTCATCGGCGGCGGCATGCACCGCATGCAGCACCGCCTCGTGATCCTCGGTCATCAGGCGCACGATCTGCGGTGCCAGCAGGCGATCCAGATCCGCGGACTTCGGGTGCACATGCTCGGTGCGCACATGGCCGCGATCGGGCGGCAGCGTCATGGCTTCGTGGCCTCAGGCGCGACCGTTCGTGGCACGGGCGCATCGAGCACCCCAAGCCGTCGCAGCAGGAAGCTCCACTTCGCACTGCGATACATGGGTGCATGAATGCCGTGATCGCTGGTGGGGAAGATGA
>RFQW01000439.1 GCA_009924765.1 Planctomycetota bacterium
CACTCCCGTGCGGGCACGTGACAGCCGAGTCCGTCGGCGAACGGCCTTCCTCCGGAGCCACCTGAACATCAGGCGGCGATTCGTTGGTGAGCTGGTCGGGGCAGTTCCCACTGGCCGACCGGATGGCTCTCCACAAGTAACAACGAGAAATCCCCCCCCCACCCATCATGAAACCTGCGAAATTTGTCGCCAGACGGCGCCACGCCGAACAAACCGCGTTTCCGGCCTCCCAGCGGGCATTTTGACCGGCCACTTCCCCCGATTCGGAAGACCCGCGTTTGGCGGTGATGTACGGCTCGGGGCGATGACCGCAGGCGAGCTGCGGCAGCGCTATCAGGAGATCGGCGGGGACGAGGCGCGCAGCCGCAACCGCGAGGAGCTGATCCGGCGCATCCTGTGGATGCTGCAGGCAGGCGTGTACGGCGGGCTGAGCGAGCGGGCTGTGGCGCTTGGTTTCGGTCATCCGAGCAGTTGGGTTGCAGATGGCCGAACAACATGGTTGCAATTGGACGCTTTCAAAGGTTACAATTGGACGCATGACCGACACCCCGCAGATCCCCCGGCTGGCCGAGGATTCGCTTGCCGAAGCGCTTGCGGACACGCCGGTCGTGATCGTGCATGGGCCACGCCAGTGCGGCAAGACGACGCTGGCGACCAGGGTCGGCAAGCGCCTTGGCTTTGAGTACGTCAACCTTGATGATGATGCCGCGAGGCGCGCCGCCCACGATGACCCCGCAGGCTTCGTTGCACGGCTACCGGAGCGCACGATCATCGACGAGATCCAGCGCGCTCCCGAGCTGTTTCTGCCGCTGAAGGTCGAGGTCGACCGCCGTCGCGTGCCGGGACGGTTCCTGCTCACGGGGTCTGCGAACGTGCTGCTGCTGCCCAAGGTCGCCGACTCGTTGGCTGGGCGGATGGGATCGATCCGGCTCCATCCGATGGCGCAGTGCGAGATCGAGCGGCGAGAGCCGAAGTTTCTCCGCGCGCTCATGCAGGGCGACTTCAAAATCCGCTCATCGCCGCGGCTTGGCGAGGAACTCACATCGCGGATCGCGGCCGGCGGATTCCCCGCCGCGCTCGCCCGAAGCACGCCAGCGCGACGCCGACAGTGGTACGCCGACTACATCGACGCGATGGTGCAACGGGATCTGCGGGACATCTCGCGCATCGGCTCGCTTCGCTCGATCCCGAAGCTGCTGAAGTTGGCCGCCTCGCAGACTGCGCGCCTGATCAATGTGAGCGATCTCGCCGCGCCGTTCCAGGTATCACGGCCCACCATCCGCGACTACGTCACCCTGCTCGAGCGGATCTTCCTGGTCGATGAGCTGCAGCCCTGGCACAGCAACCGACTGAAGCGGCTCGTGAAGACCCCGAAGCTGCACCTGGCCGACAGCGGCCTGGCCTGCGCGCTGCTCGGTATCACCGCGGCGGATCTCTGGCAGGACCGCACCATGCTTGGTCAGCTGCTCGAGACGTTCGCGTACGGGGAACTGCGTCGACAGGCGTCCGGGGTCAGCGCGCCGGTCGAGTTCTCGCATTACCGGGACAAGGACGGTGCCGAGGTGGACATCGTGATCGAGCACGTCGGCGCTCGTGTCAGCGGCGTCGAGGTCAAGGCATCCTCGACGGTGCATCCCACCGACTTCCGCGGCCTGCGTCGGCTGCGCGAGGCGACGGGCAAGCGGTTCGTGTGTGGCGTGGTGCTCTACGACGGCGAGATGACCGTTGGCTTCGGCGACGGGATGTTCGCCGTGCCAATTGCGGCCCTGTGGGGTTGACGCACGGTCTGCGTGCATGAGTGCGCGGCCGATCCCGCTCTCCGTAGGGAGCCGGAACCCCATTCCGAGCGCGCCAGAGGGGTGTCCGGATCTCTAGGAGAGCCAAACCCCAACTCGCCTGTTCGAAGCCTGTTCCGCTCGGACTACTTCAAGAGGCGCGCGCGAAACTGG
>RFQW01000440.1 GCA_009924765.1 Planctomycetota bacterium
CAGTTCGGTGCCTATGACAACGGCGCCTACAACAACGGCAAGGGCTGCTCCTTCCACGTCTTCACCGTCGACGGCGCCCTGGGCCGCGACACCATCGGCGCGAAGTGACGACCGAAACACACTCCACGAATCGCCTTCACCGAGAATCAACCATGCGATACACCCGTCCCACCCGTCACGCCGGCTTCACGATCATCGAGCTGCTCGTGGTCGTGTCGATCATCGGCCTGCTGCTCGCACTGCTCGTGCCCGCCATCGGCAAGGCACGCGACTCCGCGCTGCAGACCCAGAGCCTGAGCAACCTTCGCAACCTCGGCGCCGCCTGCCAGAACTACGCGGCCGCCTGGAGCGACCGACAGCTCACGCTGATGTACGACGACTTTGCGCAGCACATCAGCGCACTCAGCAAGACCTGCGGCAAGGACTACTACGACAAGACCGGCAGCTGCCCGCCTTCGCTCATCGTGGGCTTCGGTGGCTACAGCAGCACCAGCTGCGGCAGTGGCTACGGCCTGTGGGCGTTCTGGACGCCGTGCCAGGCGAACGTGGGTGACTGGGGCAACGTGATGTACCAGCTGCCCTTCATCTGCACCGAGTCGTGGAGCGATGCCGGCACCGACGGATTCGGTCTGTGGCGCCTGCCCAACATCCAGAACTTCAACCAGTACGTGGGTGGCAAGTTCTACGACAAGGCCTTCTACGCGCCCAAGGACAAGATCCAGCTCGATCGCGCGCAGCCGGCGTTCGAAAAGGGTGACGACTACACCCAGATCTGCAACCTGGCCGACAAGTGGGTGCCCAGCACCTACGGCTTCAGCCCCGCAGGCATGTGGAGCCAGGAAGTGTTCAGCTCCAAGAACGGCGTGCTTCCCTTCTCGGGCAAACTCCCGGCCGCGCTGTTCCGCAGCCCGTCCGCCAGCGCCGCCAAGTTCCCCGAACTGAAGACCCGCATGCTTGAGGTGTGGTGGCTGCAGAACAAGGAAGGTCCCGAGTTCAACCCGAAGTTCGCCGGCAACTACACGCCGTACTACTTCAACGAGTCGTTCAACTCGGCGCCCTGCACCCTGTTCTACGACGGGCACATCTCGATCGCCGGTGCCGGTGACAGCATGGATGGCAACGCCACCGTGACCGCGTCCAACATCGAGTCTGGAAAGGTCTTCAAGGAACCTGGTTTGTTCGCCTCGCAGACGCTCAGCAACCTGCCTGGCCCCTGGGGTACCTACGGTGGCTTCTTCACCGGCCCGGACAGCAAGGACGGCGCGAACTTCAACTATGACACCCAGGTCAACACCAGCTACCACATCTTCACGGTGGATGGCATCGCTGGCCGAGACTTCGTGACCGTGAAGTGACGCTGAAGCGCGCAAGCACTCGACACTCGAAGCCGCTCCCACATGGGGGCGGCTTCTTTTCCATCCGTCGCGGCTTCACCATCATCGAATTGCTGGTGGTGGTGTCCATCATCGGATTGCTGCTGGCGCTGCTGGTGCCTGCCATCGGCAAGGCGCGGGACTCGGCGCTGCAGACCCAGAGCCTGGCGAACCTGCGCAACCTGAGCGCGGCGTGCAACAACTACGGCGCGGCATGGAGCGATCGCCAGATGACCATGCTGTACGACGACTTCGCGCAGCACATCAAGGCCATCACGCCCACCTGCGTATTTCCAGAAGACGGGCAGCTGTCCCCCGTCGCTGGTGCTGGGATTTGGTGGCTACAGCAGTCGCGCCTGCGGCGATCCGCTCGCGAAGGGCATCTGGGGTTGGTGGCAACCGTGCGACGGTGGTGGCGGAGACTGGTCGAACACCATGGTGAACTTCCCGTTCGTGATGAGCGACGGATGGGCGGGTTACAAGGGCGGCGCAAGCGATGGTCTGTGGCGACTGCCCAACATCCGCAACTTCAACCAGTACGTGGGTGGCAAGTTCTACGACAAG
>RFQW01000045.1 GCA_009924765.1 Planctomycetota bacterium
TGCCGGGCTGCGTGGACACACCCGCGGGCTTGGCAACGCACAGCGCCTCGTCGCTTTCGAACAGCACGTTTGGCGCAAGGTCAGCATTCGCCACCGGCCGCTGGCGCTGCGCTGCATCCTTGCCGTGCTGGGGTGGGCGTGGTGGCACGGGGGCAGTATCGCCGCAGTCGGCGGCGCGTGCAGGGGTAGCATTCCGGCCATGCCCATCACGACGCACGGAACGACCGCCCGTCTCGCTCGCTTTGGTGAAAGCGTGTTCACGCGCATCAGCCGCCTGGCCACCGAGCATCAGGCGGTGAACCTTGGTCAGGGCTTTCCAAACTTCGACGGCCCGGCCTTCGTGAAGGACGCTGGAAAGGCCGCGATCGATGCTGGATTTGGCCAGTATGCGCGCATGTACGGCATGCCGGATGTGAATGCCGCCATCGCCCGCCGCGTGAAGCTGGATCAGTCGATCGATGTCGATCCAGAGCGCGAGATCACCATCACCAGTGGTTGCACCGAGGCGATCGCCGCCACCATGCTGGGGCTCGTCGAGCCCGGCGACGAGGTGGTGCTCATCGAGCCGTTCTACGACTCGTACCCGGCCACCGTGGCGATGGCCGGCGGCGTGCTGAAGACCGTGCGCCTGCAGGCCCCGGACTTTCGGCTTCCGGTGGAAGCGCTGCGCGCTGCGGTGACCGATCGCACGCGTTTGATATCCTGCTCAACACGCCGCACAATCCAACGGGGCGCGTGTTCGACGCGCAGGAACTGCAGGCCGTGGCGGACATCGCCATGCGCGCGGGATGTCTGGTCGTCAGCGATGAGGTGTACGAGCATCTCTGGTACGGCCAGCCACATCTCTCGATCGCCACGCTGCCTGGCATGCGCGAGCGCACCATCGTGCTGTCGAGCCTGGGCAAGAGCTTCTCGCTCACGGGCTGGAAGATCGGCTGGGCCATCGCGCCTCCGCACCTCACGGCGGGCATCCGCGCGGCGCACCAGTTTCTCACCTTCTGCAGTGCCACGCCGCTGCAGCACGCCACCATCGCCGCGCTGCAGGCTCCACCGTCCTACTTCGACACGCTGCGAGCCGAGTACGCAGAGCGCCGCACGGCCATGGTCGAGGTGCTGCGGCAGGCGGGTTTCGATCCGATGGTGCCGGAGGGGTCGTACTTCGTGCTGGCCGACCACACCCGGTTCGGCCACGCGAGCGACGAAGCCTTCTGTGAGCACCTGATCCGGCAGGTCGGGGTGGCCGCCATCCCGTGCAGCGCGTTCTATGCCGATCCGGCGGGGGGACGGGCCATGGTCCGCTTCGCCTTCTGCAAGACCCTGGAGACGATCGCCGAGGCTGGCAGCCGAATGAAGGCCCGTTTGCACCCCCTCGCGGGCAGCCGGGGATCTTGCTAGACTCCGCGACTCGCCCGATTTCAGGAGAACCACTCGTGTACGCGATTTTCGAAGACAGCGGAACCCAGATCCTCGTCCGCAAGGATGACGAGATCCAGATCGACCTCCGTCCTCTCACCGAGGGCCAGAAGACCATCACCTTCGAGAAGGTGCTGGCCATCGGCGCCGGTGACGGACAGCCCGCCAAGATCGGCCTGCCGTACCTCGCGGGCGCCACCGTGACCGCCGAGATCGTCGGCGAGGACAGTGGCCCCAAGCTGCGCATCGGCAAGTATTCGCGCCGCAAGGGCTACCGCCGCACGCTGGGCCATCGTCAGGATCACATCCTGGTGAAGGTCACCGGCATCAAGGCCTGAGCCTCGCAAACTGCAGGAATTCCCACGACCCCGCTCCCAACGAGCGGGGTCGTGTCGTACAGTGCGCGTGTGGATAGGTGACCGCCCTCCGGTGCAAGCCGGAGTGAGGAAAGTCCGGACACGACAGGACAACGGTGATGGCGAACGGCCACCGGCCAAGCTGAAGGCCAGGGACAGTGCCACAGAGAACGAACCGCCGAACGGCCCGCAAGGGTGCGTGGCAAGGGTGAAAAGGTGCGGTAAGAGCGCACCGCTCCAGCGGCGACGCTGGGGGCACGGAAAACCCCACCGCGTGCAAGCGCAAGCAGCCCCAGCCGGGCAACCGGCTCCCGTGGTCCACGGGCGTGGGCGGGTCGCGTGCTTCGAGGCCGTCGGCAACGGCGGTCCAGAGAGAAATGGTCACCACCGGCTTCGGCCGGCACAAAATCCGGCTTATTTCCACATTGAGCGGCGGCGGGTCTTCGGGCCCGCCGCGTCATTTTTCGGGCTCGCCCGCAATCTCTTCGTTCAAAATCCCGGGTTTACTCTTGAACTCGAAGCGGTCCTCGCGACAATCGGGGACTACACCCGCCGCGGGGTGCCATCGACTGCCGGAGGTTCCGGCAGGGGTGGGCCCGGCAGGACGCCATCGCGACGGATTTCACAGGAGACGCGCATCATGTCCGCTTCAAAGACTTCCAGCCTGCAGGCCTACACGCTGCTGCTGTACCGCAAGGCCATCCATCCCGAATTCTTCCAGATCCAGGCGCGCAAGCGCATCGAGCATCCGCAGTACGAGTTCGAAGGTTGGGTCTTCAAGGGCGGTCATGCCGGTCGCTTCCAGTTCGGTGAAACCTGCCTGTGCGAAGTGGTGCTTGAAGGCGGTCAGAACCTGCCTGACAAGGGCCTGGTCACCACCATGCCATGCGCGGGCGAGCGCGAGTTCGACGAGAAGTTCGGCGACAACCTGAAGTACGTCACCACGCTGCAGACCGAGACGCTGAGCGAGCACCTGTACACCGGCACCTATCGCGAGATGCTGGCACACGGCCGCGATCGCAACTGCATCATGTTCAACTGGAACGACGAGCAGGGACGCCCCAACCTGTCGCTGCTCGACATCCAGCGATATCTCAACGCGGTGCATGTGCAGGGCTATCACCTGCGCAGCGACTGCGGCATGGTGCTGCGCACGCAGACCATGTTCGAGATGATCGACACCAAGAAGTCGAAGAACGCCAAGGCCTGATCGCGCGTGACGGACGCGCGCATCGGCGAGCTGGCCGGTCTGGCCACCGCAGCGCTGTGGGTCGTTTCCAGCCTGTCCTTCACCGCAGCCGGCAGGCGGCTGGGTGCCACACGCGTGAATCTGCTTCGCACGCTGGGTGCGGCCGTGGTGCTTGCATGCGTGCAATGGCTGTGGTTCGGCCAATGGATGCCGCGGACGGAGACGGCAGCGACCGTGTGGTTGGCATGCAGCGGCCTGCTTGGACTGACCATCGGCGACCAGTTCCTGTTCACGGGTTATGTCATGCTTGGACCGCGCACCGTGTCACTGCTCATGACATTGTCGCCCAGCCTCGCGGCCACGATCGCATGGATCGGCTTCGGTGAGCACATGACGCCACTGAGCGTGCTGGGCATGCTGATCACGACGGGCGGGGTGGCGTGGGTCACGCTCGGCCGTCAGCAGGTGGTGTCCGACCGTGATGCGCGCACGATTCGCAAGGGGTTGCTGTTCGGACTTGCAGCCGCCGTGTGCCAGGCACTGGGCATGGTGATGGCACGCCGCGGGCTGGTGAACGGCGTCGACGCGTTCGATGCACAGACGATTCGCATGTACGCCGGTGCCGCCAGCGTGATCCCCGTCGCGCTGTACGCGCAGCGATCGGGCCGGCTGGCCCCCGCACAGGCGTCGTCGCGCGCGCTTGGTGTTCTCGCGATCGGCACCGTCTCGGGCCCGTTGCTTGGCGTGTACTGCAGCATGGTCGCCGTGAAGATGGTCGGTGTTGGGGTGGCCAGCACGCTCATCGGCCTGGTGCCCGTGCTCATCCTGCCGGCAAGCTGGATCATCGATCGTCAGCGCATCTCGACGCGGGCGTGGATCGGTGCCATCATCGCGGTCGTCGGCATCGCGCTGCTTGCGATGGGATCGGGTCCTCCAGAAAGGTGATGCATGAGTCGCTCGAACGCGCTTCGCATGGCAGATCAGGCAATGGGGCTCACGCGCATGCCGCGGCGCAATCGTGCGGAGGCTGCATCGCCGCCCGTCATACGAGTCGCCACTCCTGCGCCGACCCCGCCGGAGCCGCGACTGGTTCGCACCGCTCCATCCGGCGACGCCACGCTTGAGCGCGCGCCGGCCGTCGCGGCGCAAGTGGCCGCCACAACGCTGCGAGTGACGCTTTCCGGCGATGCCGCGCTGGCGAGCGCGCATGACCCGGCTGCACGCGCTGCGGCGCTGGAGGCCCTCCGTGCGCGCCACGATCAAGCATGTCCGCACTGCACCGCAGCCACTTCGCACACCCGCACGGTGTTCGGCGAGGGCAGTGCGATGGCGCGCATCATGTTCATCGGCGAAGCGCCGGGCGAGACCGAGGACCAGACCGGCCGACCCTTCGTGGGTCCGGCTGGCGACAAGCTGAACGGCATGATCACGGCCATGGGGCTGCGCCGCGAGGATGTCTACATCGCCAATGTGCTGAAGAGCCGACCGCCCGACAATCGAACGCCGCTGCAGCATGAGGTGGACGCGTGCGGCCCGTTCCTGATCGAGCAGATCCTGCTCATCCGTCCCGAGGTGCTGATCACCCTGGGCGGACCTGCCACGAAGCTGATCCTGGGCACGGAGGCAGGCATCTCGCGGGTGCGCGGCATCTGGGCGGAGTGGGCGCCTCCCGCCGGCCATGGCGCGCCGATTCCCGTGATGCCCACGTACCACCCGGCGTACCTGCTTCGCAACTACACCGCCAAGACCCGCGGCGAGGTGTGGAGCGACCTGCAGGCCGTCATGGCCCGCCTGAATCTGCCCGCCCGGGGATGAAATTCGCGGAAATGCAGGGTCTCGAGAATCCCCGCGGTCACGGCCCGCGTAGATGTCATCACGGCGAAGTGCGTCGCCTTCAAACAAACCCCCACGAGGAGCCTGTCGCGGGTCAACTGCGGCAGGCTCTTTCTCCTTGCCGCTCGCGCCTCAGCGCACCAGTGCCAACGCCGCGCTGGACACCAGCAAGCCGCCGTTCGGTTCGCGCCACTGCTGGTAGTCGATCATCTCCACCGCGGCAGGCGACACGATGCGCAGCAACGAACCCATGTTGCCGATGCTGCACCAGCGGCTCACGTTGCGCTGCTGGATGAACGGGGACTCGAAGTTCGACGCATCGCCCGCACAGAACAGGCGCAGCCGCTCGCGATCCAGTTGATCCACCTGCGCGCTCACCTGATCGTTCACGGGACCCGGATCACCGAACTGCGGCCCCACGTGACTCAGGTCGCTGCTCGACACGAAGAGGGTGCGACCACCCAGTTCATCAAGCGCCGTGCGCAAGGCAGCCACGAACTCCGTCACCGTGGCGCGCTCTCCATCCCCAGCCTCCGGGCGCAGCGGGTCGGGCACCAGCGCCGCCACCACGGGCACGTTTCCGTACAGGTGCTGGATCCACGGCAACTGCAGCTGGATGGAATGCTCGCCCAGATGATCCATCTGATCCGCGAAGATGCGCTTGTTGCCGAGCTGCTTCTCGAGGAACGCCAGCGTGGCCTTGTCGGCGGGCATCTGTCCCAATGGGGTGGTGAAGCCGAATTCACTCATCACCACGCCATCGCCAATGCCGAAGTGGTTCGTGCCCAGCACCACCACGCGGTCCGGCTTGCGATCAGGATGCAGCGCGCGATAGGCGGCGGCGTAGTTGTGCCATCCGCGCTCGTAGTCCAGATGCGGCGCCACCACGCCCACCACGTCGCCGTCGATCTCTGGATCTTCCGCCTGCGCCATCCAGCCAGCGATCTTGGCTGCAGCCGTCTCCGCATCGGCGCCAAGCGGCAGGGTGCAGGAAGCGGGGAAATGGCCTGCCTCGGCGACCTTCGCCTTCGCCAGTCGCTCCAGCTCCTCGAAGCGCGGGCCCCACAGCAGGCCCAGTTCATCCATGCGGGTCACGACCTCGCGCAGGAGCGCCATCGGTGCCTTGGTCCTGGTCTCGATCTCGGCCAGCGTTTCACGGCCCTGGAACTGCAGGATGAGCGGAAGTGCCTGCGCCTGGATGCCCATGGTCTGCGGCGAAAGCATGGAGGGATCGCGCAGCAGCACGATGGGGGGCTTGCCCTCTTCCTGCGGCATGGCCAGCGGCTGGAAATTTCGGATGTGCGGGCGGTCCAGGTGCTCGGGAAGCGGGGCGGTCTGCTCGTCCATCTCGGCAGTGTAGTGGGCCGGCGAGCGCGCGATCGCCATCCATTCAACCCATGGTCCGAAAGTCCGTGAACTTGTTGCAAGTTCAATCGTCTGCCTGCCGATTGATCAACAGCAGGGGTGCCGCCCGGTACACTTGCTCAATCGTCTCGCGCACCGCCTCAGGACCCATCCGATGAACCGATTCCTCGCCACGATCTGCCTGCCCGCCCTCCTGTCCGCCAGTGCACTGGCCATGCAGGCACCGCCCGCCACACCGCCGGCCACTGACGCGCCCGTGGTCAACCCGAAGAAGAAGGCACCGGACGCGCGCGGCCCCGAGGAAGTCGGCGCCCGCGGCATGGATCGCCAGGAGCGGATCAAGGCGCAGGTTTCCGAAACCTCGGCACCCATCGCGAGTGGCGGCAACGACGGCGTTGGCACGCCAACCGGCGGCGGCGTGCAGGCTCCGGTCGACACCACGCCGGTGGTCAAGCTGGAGCCCGAAGTGCTCGACCTCGGCGAGATGGTCGTGGACACCGCCAAGAGCGGCAAGGTGAAGATCACGAACATCAGCGACAAGCCGATCACCGTTTCGAAGGCCATCACCAGCTGCGGCTGCACCACCGCCGGCGTGCCCAAGGAGCCCATCGCTCCCGGCGCCACCGCCGAGGTGGAGATCAGCCTGAAGCCTGGTCCCAAGCCCGGCGTTCCGCTGAGCAAGCGCGTCACCTTCCAGATCGACGGCCACGCGCCGGTGATGCTGACCGTGCAGGGCAAGGTGCCCGCGTACGTCACCCTGACCCCGGATCTGCTTGAGGCGCCCGGCGAGGGCAAGACCAGCGACGGCACCATCACGCTCAAGAGCGTGGACAACACGCCGTTCAAGATCACCTCGGTGGTGCCGCCCATCGTGCCGGATGTCGGCAACGACGCGAAGGTTGAACATGTGGTGCATGTCGACTGGAAGCTGTGGGATTCCACCGGCAAGACCATCAAGCTCACCTTCAGCACCGATCACCCGAAGGTGCCTTCGATGTCCTGCCTGATTCGCCGTCCGGTCAATGCATCGGGCGATCCCCGCGCGCCCCACCCCAGGGCCCCAACCCCGCCGAGCGCGCCGCCAGCGCACTGGTGACGGCTGCCCGCAGCGGCGACGTGGAGAAGCTGAAGAAGGAACTCGCCGAGAGCGGCGTGAACGTGAACGCTCCTGACAGCGCCGGTGGCCGCACGGCCCTGCACTGGGCCGCCAAGGAGGGCAAGGTGGAGATCATTCCGCTGCTGCTCGAGAAGGGCGCCGACGTGAACGTGAAGGATCGCGCCGGCAAGACCCCGCTGTGCATCGCCGCCGAAAGCGGCAAGGCCGACGCCGTGAAGATGCTGCTGGCCGCCAAGAGCGACGTGAACGCGAAGGATCGTCTGGACGGCACGCCCTTGATGTGGGCCGCTGCGCTGGGAACGCCTGAAACAGTCGCGCTTCTGATCGACGCCGGCGCCACGGTGAACGTGACCGACAAGAACGGCCTCACGCCGCTCCTGTGGGCAGCCGGCATCGGCGACCCGAAGTCGGTGACGCTGCTCATCGAGAAGAAGGCCGACCTGACCGCAGCCGACAACCTGACCGGCGACACCGCGCTGATGCGCGCGGCACGCAACGGCAAGGTGGAGAGTCTGCAGGCGCTCATCGCCGCAGGCGCCGCGCTGGAATCGAAGAACCGTCAGGGCATGACGCCATGGCTGATCGCCTGCGCGAACGGCAAGCTGGACAAGGTGCAGGCGCTGCAGGCGGGCAAGGCTGACGTGAATGCCAAGGACGCCCGCGGTTGGAACGGCGTGGATCACGCCCGCAACCGTTCCGACGGCAGCCGCGCCGAAGTGCTGAAGTACCTCGAAGAGGATCTGAAGCTGCAGCCCGCCATGGCCCAGACACAGGGTGCCAAGTGACGGTCGCGCAGACGCCTGCGACGACATCCGTTTCGGGCAAGGCCTACGCCGCCATGGCGGCCAAGGCGCGCGAGGTGAAGCTCATCGAGAGCTGCGCCGCCGTGCTTGGCTGGGATCAGGAGACCATGATGCCCGAGGGCGGTGTGGAGCTGCGATCCGCGCAGCTCTCGCATCTGGCTCGTCTGTCGCATCAGGCCTTCACCAGCACCGAGATGGGCGACCTGATCGCCGCCGCCAAGTCCGAGTGCGCGGCACTTCCTGAAGAGCATCCCGATCGCGTGGATGTGCGCGAGATCGAGCGCGACTGGAACAAGGCGACCAAGCTTCCCGAGGCATTGGTGAGTGAACTGGCCGAACTCTCGAGCAAGGCGATGCATGCGTGGGCCGCGGCGCGCAAGGCGAGTGACTTCTCGCAGTTCAAGCCGTGGCTCGAGCGCACCGTCGAACTGAACCGCCAGAAGGCCGAGTGCCTGGGCTGGGAGAAGGGCGGCGAACCGTGGGATGCGCTGAGCGATCACTACGAGCCTGGACTGAACGCTGCCGATGTGCAGCGCGTGTTCGAGCCGCTTCGTGCCCCTGCAGACGCTGCTGGATCGGCTGAAGGGCGCGCCGCGCAAGCCCTCGAACGCCTTCAACGAGCACGCGCTTGCGATCGCCGATCAGGAGCGCTTCGTTCGCTTCGTGGCCAAGCGCATCGGATTCGATTTCAGCCGCGGCCGCCTGGATCGCAGCACGCATCCGTTCTGCGGTGGCAGTCATTGCAACGATGTGCGCATGACCACGCGCTACATGGAGACCTGCGTGCTGGATGCGCTGGGCAGCACCATGCACGAATGCGGCCACGGCATGTAC
>RFQW01000441.1 GCA_009924765.1 Planctomycetota bacterium
GCCTTTCCGGTGGCAGAGAAGGCTACGGCGTGCGGCGGATGGACGTGAATCACGCTCATCACGTCGGGCCTGATTTTGTAAATTTCTGAATGAATGAAGACTTCGCTGTGGCGCCGCGCAGTGCCGGCGACTTTGGTGCCTTCGAGGTTGCACAGAACAATGTTTTTTTCGGTAATTTCGTCCAAGCCGTGGCTGTGCGGCTTCATGAAGAAATGCTGCGGGTCGCTCGGCACCCGCACCGAGACGTGCCCGCGGGTCAAATCGCCCAGGCCAGCGTCGCTCAGAATCAGACCCGCATCAATCAGTCGGAGCCTTGCTTGTTCGTCGGTCATGGTGTTCGGCCTTGTTTCGATGGGCTCGCCGTGATGGCTAGGCTGACCCTTGGATAGGA
Organism: Planctomycetota bacterium; assembly: GCA_009924765.1. Taxonomy (GTDB): domain Bacteria; phylum Planctomycetota; class Phycisphaerae; order Phycisphaerales; family SM1A02; genus SYAC01. The sequence continues at coordinate 392 of RFQW01000441.1, forward strand.
TGGACGGTGGCGGATGCTTGGTTGGAGTGCTCGCTCAGGCGAGCGTGACGGGTGCGCCAGCAGACTCATAGAGGTCGATGATTTCTTGCGCGACCGGGGCGTACTTGATTGACGCAGTCGCGGGGTTGGTGACCGTCACCGCAGCCGAAGTGACCGAGGCAGAACACGACCCGCTGCAACCCGCGACGGAAGGCGTCGAGGGTGACGACGAGACGCCGCTCACCCTCGAGTTCACGCTGCAGCATGACCTGGACAAGCGGCTTGACCGCTACCTGGTCGATCGCGTGCCCACGCTCAGTCGCACGCAGATCCAGAAGCTGATCGACGAGAAGGCGGTCAGCGTGAATGGCCGCGTGCCCAAGGCCAGCACCAAGCTGCACAAGGGCGACCACATCGTGGCCGTGCTGCCACCGCCACCGAGCGAGCACACCCCCGCCGACGAGATTCCGCTGCATGTGCTGTTCGAGGACAACGACCTGATCGTGCTCAACAAGCAGGCGGGACTCATCGTGCATCCGGCGCGCAGCCACAAGCGCGGCACGCTGGTGAACGCGCTCGTGTGGCACTTCCGCCATGTGACCAGCGGTGCGCTCAGCGGCGTGGGCAAGGAGTTCGCGCGCCCGGGCGTGGTGCATCGCCTGGACAAGTGGACCAGCGGCGTGATGGTGGCCGCCAAGGGTGACACCGCGCACTGGCGACTGGCCAAGCAGTTCGAACGACGCACCACCGGCAAGCGCTACCTCGCGGTGGTGCACGGCAAGCCCGAGCCCGACACCGACCGCATCGACATGCCGCTGGGCAAGCACCCCACCATCCGCGAGATGTACGCGGTGCGCTGGGACGACACCGGCAAGTCCAGCCAGACCATCTTCCGCGTGCGCGAGCGCTACGAGGGCTTCGCCCTGGTGGAACTGGAACTGCTGACTGGCCGCACCCACCAGATCCGCGTGCACATGAGCCATCTCGGGTGGCCGCTGGCGGGCGACGACCTGTACTGCGGGAAGCATCTTTCCGCCGGGGATCTGGGCCTTCCGGGCCAGGCCGATCGCGTGGTGATCGATCGCCAGGCGCTGCACGCCTCGCTGCTGTCATTCGAGCATCCGATGGATCCACGACCGCTCACCTTCACCGCCCCGCTGCCTGAGGACCTGCGCGAACTCATCGGCGCCCTGCGCGCGCGCGGCTATCAAGCGGTGGATGCGCCGGGCAGCACGCTGGATCTGGCCGCGCTTGGCATTCCGCGCAGCTGATCACGCGTCACAGCGTCACGTCCAGCGCCAGCGCCGCATCCAGCCGTTCCAGATATTCGTCGGCGGTGATCTCGATCGCACCCAGCGACAGCACATGATCGTTCGCGTACTGGCTGTCGAGCAGCGTGAAGCCGCGCTCCCGCATGCGCCCAACCAGCCACGACAGGCACGCCTTGCTGGCGTTGCTTCCACCCAGCGCCGGCCGCACGAACATGCTCTCGCCGAAGAAGGCGCCGCCAAGCGACACGCCGTACAGCCCGCCCACCAGCACATCGCCGCGCCACGC
>RFQW01000442.1 GCA_009924765.1 Planctomycetota bacterium
GCTTCTGGTGGTGTGGTCATGTGATTCATGCCTCCTTGCGATCGAAAGTCTAACAAGCAACCGGAAGGGAATGTTCCACGTGGAACTAATTCATTACTGCGTTATCAGACTCTTTAAATGATACATCCTATTTTGTTGTCCACGGCTACAACTCACCCCTCACGCAAATCTGTTCATTGCACCCAACAAGCACCCGCAAGGAATCACCCAAATGTTCTGCAAGCCCTGCATCGCCGCGTTCGCGCTTCTCGCCGCTCTTCCGTTCGTGGCCGCCACGAACACCGCACCTCAGTCGCCTGCTCCGGCTGCCTCAAGCGCACCCAGCAACGCAACCACCTGGAAGATCGACGACGTGCACTCGATGGCGATGTTCCGCGTGCAGCACTTCGGTGCAGGCATGTTCTGGGGTCGCTTCGACAACGTGAGTGGTTCCATCACCACCAGCGGCGAAGGTCCGGACAGTGTGTCCTTCGATATCGCGATCGATCCCGCCACCGTGTCGAGCGGCAACGAGAAGCTGAACGGCCATCTCATGAGCCCCGACTTCTTCAGCGTGAAGGAGTTCCCCACGATGACCTTCAAGAGCACGAGGGCCGAGAAGGGCAGTGACGGCATGTGGACGGTGACCGGCGACATGACCATGCACGGCGTCACGAAGAGCATCAGCGCGAAGGTGGAGTGCACGGGTCGCGCAAAGATGGGGCCAGGCGAGCGCATCGGCTTTGAAGCGATGTTCAATCTTGATCGCTCGGAGTTCGGCATGACCTATGGCATCGACAAGGGTGCCATCGGCAAGTCCGTGCGCGTGATCGTCGGCATGGAGGCAACGACCGGCGGCAAGTGATCGCGTCGCGCGATCTCTCCATGGAACAGGACCTGATCATCCACGGCGTGTTGCTGCCTGCGGCATGCGCCGTGGTGCTGCTGTTGGTCACCAGGCGTTGGGGCACCCGTGTGCGCGGCGTGTCATGCGCGCTCGCACTGCTGCTGAGTGCGCGCGCGAACGATTCATTCGGAGGATTTCCACCAACCAATGGGTGGATGTGGATCGTGATCGCGGCGTGCGCGGTGGCACTGGTCGGTGCAGCAGCGGGGGAGCGAAGCGGCTCACGCACCGGACGCGCGATCGTCTGCGCGTTGGCGGGATGCATCGCGGCGCTGCTGATGCCCGTGCCAATGTGGCAGTCGGCGGACGCTCGACTGCTGCTCGCGGGCGCGCTAGGCGTGATCGCGCTGCTGCTGCTTCCGGTTGGCATGCACCGCGGCGGGTTCTCGTTCTGGTGCGCATGCAGCGTGGCGATCGCGGGCACGAGTGCGGTGGCACTGCTCTCTGGTTTCGCGAAGCTGGCCGTGGCGCTTGGTGCCGTGTCATGCGCGTGCGGCTGGATCGGTGTCGCGTCGGCGTTGGTGCGTCCTCGACACGCGCTGCACGCCGGCATCTCGGGCACGCTTGTGCTTGTGGCCGTGACCGTGCTCGGTGCGGCATCGGCCTTCGGCTACGAAACCAGTTCCACGCCCGCATGGATCTTCGTCGCAGCGGGTGCATCGCCGCTTGGGTGGCTTGGTGAAGCGCCGCCGTTCCGCGCCAGCCGCATGGCATCGGCATTGGCTCGCATCCTGGGTGTTGTGGTGCTTGCCGGTGCAGCGGTGACGGGTGCGGTGCTGCACGCCAACCGCAACGCGTCGATCGAGGCCGAGGCGTACGCTTGCGTCGATGACACACGCACGCATGCATCGGGCACCAACGCCTCAACGCTACGGTGATGTGATGTCTGCGCTTGGGCGCGCGCTCATCATCGCGGTCATGCTTCCGCTTGCGGCGTGCTTCCCGAAGCCGCTCGACCTGCAGGTGCGCGACGTTGTCACCGATGCACCGGTGGAGGGTGTGGCCATGCACAGGCACGCCATCTCGCTGCTCACG
>RFQW01000443.1 GCA_009924765.1 Planctomycetota bacterium
GCTGCTACATCCCCGACTTCCGCGTGAAGAAGGATCTGGTGCCGGGTCGCTACAGCTACCTGTGGTTCCAGGCCGATGAGCCCACGCCTTCCGGGAAGGGGCATCACCTGTTCTGCACCGAGTACTGCGGCACGGGCCACAGCAACATGAACCGCAAGGTGTACGTGCTGCCGGAGGCCGACTTCGACAAGTGGCTGACCGAGCAGGGCCAGTGGCTGGACAAGATTCCCGAGGAGGAGCTGTTCTTCCGCGCCGGCCCCAAGATCTACGCGCGCTGCCAGCAGTGCCACGCGCTGGATGGCACGAAGGGCATCGGCCCCAGCTGGAAGGGCATCTGGGCACGCACGCACGGTGGCGAGGGCAGCGACGGCAAGTTCGCCGACGGCACCAGCTACGCCAGCCTGATCGGCCCCGGCAAGAAGTACGCCACCCCAGAGGATTACCTGCGCAACAGCATCCTGAATCCCGGTGGCGAGCTGGTGTCGGGTTACGGCAATGCCATGCCAAGCTTCAAGGGCCAGCTGAACGACAAGGCCATCGATGCCGTGATCGGCATGATGCAGCATATGGACGATTTCGATCCCAAGACCGGCAAGTACCTCAAGGAGGCGCCTGCGGCCCCCAAGGTCAGCATGAAGTGAGCAAAGCGAGAACAACGCCATGACCACCATCGACGCATCTCGACCCATCGACCTGGCCAGCCGGCCAGACAACTACCTCACGCACACGCGCGGCTTCCTGAGCTGGGCGCTGACGCTCGACCACAAGCGCATCGGCGTGATGTACATGGTGGCGGTGCTGTGCAGCTTCTTCGTGGGCGGCGTGTTCGCGCTGCTGGTGCGAACCGAGCTGCTCACCCCGGGACAGACCATTCCTGGCGTGACCGCCGACGTGTACAACCAGTTGTTCACGCTGCACGGCGCCATCATGGTGTTCCTGGTGATCATTCCCAGCATCCCCGCGGCGCTGGGCAACTTCGTGCTGCCGATCATGCTGGGCGCGAAGGACGTGGCCTTCCCGCGCCTGAACCTGGGCAGCTTCTACCTGTGGCTGTTCGGTGCGGCGTTCACGCTTGTCAGCCTGGCCATGGGCGGCTTCGACACGGGCTGGACCTTCTACACGCCGTACTCCACCACCACCACCGCCGGTGGCGTGATCCCGGTGCTCTTCGGCGTGTTCATCCTGGGCTTCAGCAGCATCTTCACCGGCATGAACTTCGTGGTGACCGTGCACAAGCTGCGTCCGCCGGGCATGACCTGGTTCCGCATGCCGCTGTTCCTGTGGGCGCTGTACAGCACCGCGCTGATCCAGGTGCTGGCCACGCCGGTGCTGGCCATCACGCTGATGCTGCTGGTGGTGGAGCGAACGATCAACATCGGCATCTTCGACCCGAGCATGGGCGGCGATCCGGTGCTGTTCCAGCACTTCTTCTGGTTCTACAGCCACCCCGCGGTGTACATCATGATCCTGCCGGCCATGGGCATCATCAGCGAGCTCATCAGCGTGCACGCGCACCGGCACATCTTCGGCTACAAGTTCATCGCGCTCAGCTCGATCGCCATCGCCATCTTCAGCTTCCTGGTGTGGGGCCACCACATGTTCGCCAGCGGCCAGAGCCCGCTGCTGAACACGCTGTTCAGCCTGATCAGCTTCAGCGTGGCCATCCCGAGCGCGGTGAAGGTGTTCAACTGGCTCACCACGCTGTACAAGGGCAACATCTCGCTGACCACGCCCATGATGTACGCGCTCAGCTTCCTGGTGCTGTTCACCATCGGCGGTCTGACGGGCATCCATCTGGCCACCCTGAACACCGACGTGCACCTGCACGACACCTACTTCGTGGTGGCGCACTTCCACTACGTGATGATGGGATCGGCGCTGATCGGCATGATCGGCGGCCTGCACCACTGGTGGCCC
>RFQW01000444.1 GCA_009924765.1 Planctomycetota bacterium
GTGTTTCGTCGCGCGGCGTCCGCCGTGCGAACTGGTTTGCGTGTTCTTCCGGCTCCCCAGCCGGTTGAAGGACACACTGTAACGGGCTTGTTTTCAGGCCTCAAGTGGTGCAGGGCATAAAAGTGGCGGTTTTTCCCGGCTCAAACGCTCGAGCACACGCAAAACACGCAAAAAACCCGACGGAATGCGCGTGTTTGGCCCTTGACGGAACGCCCGCGCGTTGTTCCAGCGTGTTTCAGCGCTTCGCGCCGCGTGCCGTCGCGCGACCCACGCTGGCGTAGTCGAAGCCGTGCGCCTGCATGCTTTCGCAGCGATACAGGTTGCGGCCGTCCACGATCAGCGCGCGCTTCAGCAGCGCCTTCACCTGATCCAGGTCGGGCGAGCGGAATTCGCGCCATTCGGTGCAGATCACCAGCGCGTCGGCGCCCTTCAGGCAGTCGTACATGTCGGTGGCGCGATGCACGGTGGGCATCTCCTTCGACAGGTTCTCCATCGCCACCGGGTCGAATGCACGCACGTGCGCGCCGGCATCCAGCGCGCGCTGCATCAGCGTCATGCTGGGTGCCTCGCGGATGTCGTCGGTGCGCGGCTTGAACGCCACGCCCCAGAAGGCCAGCGTGAGGCCCTTCAGTCCACCCGGGAATTCCGCGAGCAGTTTCTGCCAGAAGTGCGTGCGCTGATCCTGGTTCACCTCATGCACCGCCGCGTTCAGCTTGCAGTCGAAGCCCACGGCCTTGCCCATGCCCACCACGGCCAGCGTGTCCTTGGGGAAGCAGCTGCCGCCGTAGCCGAGGCCGGGGTACAGGAACTGGTCGCCGATGCGGCGATCGGCGCACATGCCGCTGCGCACGCTGTTCACGTCGGCGCCGTATTTCTCGCACAGATTGGCCATCTCGTTGATGAAGCTGATCTTGCAGGCCAGCATGGCGTTGCTCGCGTACTTCACCATCTCGGCGCTGCGCACATCCATGATCAGGATCGGGTGGCCCTGACGCACGAACGGCTCGTACAGCTCGCGCATCACGTTGCCGGCTTCCTCGCTCTCCACGCCGCACACCACGCGGTCGGGCTTGTTGAAGTCGGTGATGGCATCGCCTTCCTTCAGGAACTCCGGGTTGTCGGCGATGTGGAAGGGCACCTTGGTGCGGCTCTTGATCAGGTCGCGCACCTTGTGGCTGGTGCCCACGGGCACCGTGCTCTTCACCACCACGGTCTTGGTCTTGCCGCCGGGGCCGATGCGCTCCAGTTCATCCGCGATGTCCTTCGCCACGGCCAGCACGTACTGCAGGTCGGCGCTGCCGTCCTCGTCGCTCGGCGTGCCCACGCAGATGAAGATGGTCTCGGCGTGGCGATAGGCCTCGGCCTTGTCCATGGTGAAGCGGATTCGGTTGGCGGCGATGTTCTTCTGCAGCATCTCGCTCAGGCCGGGCTCGTAGATGGGGCTTTCGCCCTTGCGCAGCAGCTCGATCTTGCGCGGGTCCACGTCCAGGCACACCACCTCGTTGCCCATGTCGGCGAAGCACGCGCCCGTGACGAGCCCCACGTAACCGGTTCCGACCATGGCGAGCTTCATCTGCGGGTGTCTCCTGTGGAAAGACGGCGGATCGTAGCCGAATCGATGCGACTGGACAGGTTTCAGGCCTCGCGCGCGAGCAGCCAGTTCTTCAAGGAAATCCTGGAACTTGAAGGGTCACGGGTGCCGGCGTAGCCACCGATATCGCGCACCCCAACCACCCGGTGGCAGGGAATCACCAGCGGCCACGGATTGCGTCGCATCGCTTGCGCCGCCGCGCGAATGGCCTTTGGGCTGCCTGCGCGCTGGGCGAGCCAGGCGTAGGTGCGGGTCTGGCCGCGGGGAATTGTTCGGGCCGCTCTCCAGCACGCCCGCTGGAAGGGGGTGCCGCTTGGCAGG
>RFQW01000445.1 GCA_009924765.1 Planctomycetota bacterium
GTGCGCTCCACGGTGGTCTGCAGCTGATCGCAGGTCAGCGTGAAGGTGTCCTGCTTGCGCAGACCCGCGTGCAACAGCTCCACATCGCCGTCCATGTCGATCAGGTAGCGGCTCTCGGAGCCGTCGCGCTTCATCTCCAGGCGCTTCGCCCACCGGAAGCGCGTGGTGCCGCGACCATCGAACAGCGAGGCGGGCGCGCTCTTCACACCCTCGTCATCGCGGTCGAACATCAGCAGCGTGCCCGCGGTCGGCACCTCCGTCTCGCCGGTCGACATGTCATGCGTCAGGTCCTCCGCCATCAGGCGGAACAGCCGCGGCTCGTCGCTGCGGTCGTCCTTGCCCCACGCACGACTCTCCAGCTTCACCTCGCCGGTGGCACGCATGCGCGTCAGACTGCTGGTCTCGCCACCCAGACTGCCGCGCCCAACATCGCGGCTCGCCTGATTCAGCCGCGCGGCGTCACGGGTGAGCGTGAGCAGCGCCTGCTTCGCGCTCAGCTCCTCCTGCTGCCGAGGCGTGCGGTTCGCCTTCGCCTGCACGCCGCCCGACAACTGCACGACGGAAGTCGCCGCATCCAGCCGCCGATACAGCAGGCCATCCGTCCAGGTCGCCACCATCTGCGCGACTTCCGGCATGGCCGGGCGCGGCATGGGCTTGGGCGTGGAATCGGCGACCGACTTCAGGAAGTAGCGGCAGCGCCCCGCACCCGGCGCGCTGCCTTCGCCGGTGCTCTCGTTCATCTCGATCTCGGACATCTGGTCGGCCACCGCGTTGCCACGCACCATGAGCAGATCAGGCCCACGCAGCACCACGCGCTGCTGCGCAGGATCGGCGTCCATGGCGGCGGCCCACACGCGTGCATCCTGACTCACCAGCGCCTGCACCTCGCCCTTGGTTCGAACCTCGGACACATCCATGCGCTCGGCACTCGCGGGCGCGCCAGTCACCGGGCGGAAGCTGCAGTCCATGCTCTCGGCCCACAGCCGCTGCCCCTTGTCGGCGGCTTCCACACCACCCTCGGCCAGCAGTCGCGTGGGTCGCGAACCACCGTCTTCAAGCGGCTCCAGGAACAGCTCCACGCGCTGACCGCCCAGACTGCTGCCCGCCGGAACACGCGTGGCCTTGGCCGGCCCCTCGGCCAGCAGTCGCTTCACCGCATCGCGCGAACCCTTCGCCACGCACTCGATCAGCAGATGCTCCGCCTCCATCTTCACCTCGTCCGCGTCGGCCTTCACGCCACCGGTGAAGTCGGCGCTGCGAAGACGCGCGGCCGCCCCCCCGGGCTCGAACGCCAGCACCACGGCCTTGGTCCATTCCATGCGAACGGTGCGGGACGAGGCCTGCGCATCGGGCGCCACGGCCGTTTGCACGCCGTCACGCATCGCGTCGGCCGCCGCCTTCGGCAGGTTCGATGCAGCCTGCATCGCCGCACCGTCGGCACCGCCAAGCCGCATGCGTCCGGCGCCCCTGATGTCGCCCTTGCCACTGCGTCGATCCAGTTCAAAGCGCGTCGCCTCCAGATCCAGGCGCGGACTCGCCAGCACGAAGCGGCGATCCTTCTGGGCCTCGATCATCACGGCGTCGGCGCCCGTGGTGTAGCGCAGCGTGCCGCAGTCCACGCGCGCACCGCTTGCCTGATCATCGAGCTTCGTCGGCGAACCGATGATCTCCACGCGCACATCGTCCTTGCTGGCGAGTCGGTCACCCGGTTCATTGGTGATGGCCATCGTCAGGCGGCCCTCGTAGCGGATCTCGGTGCGCTCGACATCATCCACGGCCCCCATCGCGCCCGAGAGCAGCAGCAATGGCAGCGTCGCAGCGCCGCCCCGCTGGCCATCGTCCGAAGCAGCGAGCAGATCGAACCCGCGATCCATCGCCGACGCAAGATTGCTGCCCACGGCGTCGCTCTC
>RFQW01000446.1 GCA_009924765.1 Planctomycetota bacterium
ACGAAGTCATCGCCCCACTTCATGTTGCCACCCAGATGACCGGTGAAGGCCATGCCACCTGCGGTGACCAGCGTGAGCAGGCGCGTGGTGGCCAGCATGCCGGGACGATCGTCGTTGCGCGAAAGGCTGGCGATGATCGCCAGCACGAACAGCGCGCAGGTGCTGCCGATGGCGAACCAGCGGTGCCACTCCAGATCCTTCTCGCCGGTCTCGCCCTCGGCCAGGAACCATCCGCTGGCGGTGGCCACCACGGCCAGCACGGCGCCGATCCAGATGCAGTGGTACGCGAAGTCGCCCACACCCTCCTCGCCGCGGAACCAGTTCCACAGCATGGCGACGGCACCCACGATCACCAGCGCCAGGGGAAAGTGCAGCACGAGCGGATGCAGGTGCGCGAGTACCTCCAGCCAGGCTTGCGAGACGGGGTCGGAGGTGGCTTGCGCGATGAACATGCTCGCGATCCTAATGCAGCGCAGGCGCACCCGGCATCGATCCCCGGGGCACGCGCATTGGCCAAAAAGAGAAAGGGCGTGAGTCGCCCGGATTACGCCGAGCGCCCACGCCCTTTTTTGCGGGGGGCCACGATCCGTCGCCGGATCGAGTCTTCTCCCCACCCGTCCAACTTGAACAAGGGCGGCCGGTGCGTACCGACAGCCCTGAGAGCCACACTCCCCAAGGAGACAGACCCCTTGGTTGCGACCAATGTCGTCGGTTTTCAGGCCTTGTCAAGTGAATTCCATCCACCCAGACCTAACCCCCCCACATTTTTTGCGTGATATCGGGCTATGGAGCAAGAGCTGAGGTCCTGAGTCGGCAAAATGCCCCGGTGCCCGCCTGGACCCGATGCATCCTGCACGCCGACCTGGACGCGTTCTTTGCCAGCGTGGAGCAACTGGATGATGCAACGCTTCGCGGCCGACCCGTGCTGGTGGGTGGCGCGGGCGATCGCGGCGTGGTGGCGGCGGCCAGTTACGAGGCACGCGTGTTCGGCTGCCGGAGCGCCATGCCCATGTCGGAGGCACGACGGCTGTGCCCCACCGCCGTGGTGGTTCCTCCTCGCTTCGATCGATACGCCGAATTGAGCCAGCGCTTTCGTGGCGTGCTGCTGGATCAGTCGCCGCTCGTGGAACCGATGAGCATCGACGAGGCGTTCGTGGATGTCACGGGATCGCAGCGACTGCTTGGATCAGGTGCCGACATCGCCGAACGCATCCGCGTGCGCACACGAGGGGAACTGGGCGTGACCGTGAGCGTGGGTGTGGCCGCATGCAAGTTCGTGGCCAAGATCGCCAGCGACATGCACAAGCCGGATGGATGCACGGTGATCGAACCGGGCACCGAGCCTGCGCGCCTGGCACCACTTCCCATTGAACGCATGTGGGGCGTGGGTCCCAAGACGGCGCCCAAGCTGCACGCCGCCGGCATCCACACCTTCGCCGATCTGCAGCAGCGCACCGACTCGGCCTTGCACATGCTGCTTGGCGACGCAGGTCCGTCATGGCGGCAGTTGGCCATGGGCGTGGATGACCGACCGGTGGAGACCGAGCGCGACCCACTGAGCGTGGGCCACGAAGAGACCTTTCATGAAGATGTGGCGGACGCCACCACACTGCGTGCCGTGCTGCAGGAACAGTGCGAGCGCGTGGCCATGCGCCTGCGCGCCGGCGGCGGACTGGCGCGCAGCGTTGTGTTGAAGGTTCGGCTGCCCGACTTTCAGACCCTGTCGCGACGCCGCTCGCTGGAGACGCCGTCGGACGCCACGCTGCAGATCTGGCACGCGGCCGATGCGCTGCTTGAAGCATGGCTGCGCGAGCGGCACGGACCGTTGCGCCTGATCGGGGTCAGTGTGGAACGCGTGGATCCCGGCGCATGCACCCCATCGCTGTTTCAGGATCGTGGCGCGGCA
>RFQW01000447.1 GCA_009924765.1 Planctomycetota bacterium
CGCTCCACGATGCGCTGCGTCACCTCGCCTGGGCACGCCTCCACCAGCAGCATGGAAGCACCCGCCGCCTCCAGCGCGGCCGCGTCATGCAGCAGCGCCATGGCCTGTTCGGCGGTTCGACCCACCGCGAAGTTGCCGCCCTGCATCTTGGCCTGCTGCGGACGGCTGCCGATGTGCGCCACCACGGGAATGCCGGCCTTGCTCAGGCGCTCCACCAGCGGCGCCCATGCGCGATCCACCTCCAGCTTCACGCAGTCGGCCGTGCCTTCGGTGAGAAAGCGCGCGGCGTTGCGCAGCGCCTCATCGGCGTTCACCTGATAGCTCATGAAGGGCATGTCGGCCATCACCACGCGGCTGGGTGCGCCGCGCTTCACCGCGGCAGTGAGCGTGACCATGAAATCGAGCGGCGCATGGATGGTTCCCGGCAGACCCAGAATCACCTCCGCGGCCGTGTCACCGACCAGCAACACCTCGACGCCAGCGCGCTCCAGCCACCGGGCGGTGGTGGCGTCGTAGCAGGTTAGGCAGGCGAAGCGGCGACCCTCGCGGGTGCCCTTGGCCAGGGTTCGAAGCGTGACGCTTTCGGGGGTTGCGGCCGACTGACTCATGAGGCGCAAAGTCTAGCCGAGCCGCCCTTTGCGGGCACATTCCGGCCCTAGAAACGCCGCACCGGATTGGCGCACAGATTGTCGCGGCCCGGCACGATCAGGTCGGCGATCTCGATCGCCTCGGCCAGACTTTCGCGCGCCTGCTCCATGTCGAAGCATGGCGCGATCAGCTTGCCTTCCTCGAGATGCTCCACCGTGGCCACCGCGTCGCCCGCCACCAGCAGCGTGGCACCGGGCGCCGGCACCAGCAGGCCCGCGCTGCCAGGTGAAATGCCCGGCAGAGGGAACAGGTCGATGCCCTCGGCGAGCTTGTCAGGTGCCTCTTCGCAGGCCTGAATCATGGCCAGTTCCTGGCGCAGCATGTGCTGCACCTCCTCGTCGCGATGCTGCTCGGCCTGCTGCATGCGCTCACGCAACTGCGCCAGCACGCCCTCGATCTCGCCGGCCGAGGCCAGCACGGTGGCGTTCGGGAAGGCGGCCAGGCCGCGCCGACGCATGGGGTGCAGCCCCGTGAGGAAGATGTGCGTGATGTCCTCGGGCTTCTTGCCGCTGCGCTCGGACAGGCGCGGCACCAGGACCTGCGCCGGCAGCGACGGATCGACCAGGATGCGAACCTTGCCCGACTCGAGCAGCGTGGTGGTGGCGTGCGCCGGACGCACCTCGCCCTTCTCGCCCCAGGATGGATGCGCGTTCATGGCACCGATGGAAATCACGCGAAGTCGAACACCCATGGCTCAGTCCACCGGTCCTTCCGAGGCCAGCATGCCCAGCGGATTGCGCGGGTCGCGGCGCTTCTCCTCCAGGCCCGCGATCACTTCGGCGGGCACCAGGGCATGCAGCCGGTTCAGGTCGCCGCCGAACGCGGCGATCTGCTTGATCAGGCTGCTCGACACATAGGCGAAGTTCTCGCCGGTCACGATGAAGACGGTCTCCACCCCCGCCACCTGGCGGTTGGTGATGGCCAACTGGCACTCGCTGGCCAGGTCGGTCACGTTGCGGATGCCGCGGATGATCGCGGCGGCACCCACCCTGCGCGCGAAATCGATGGTCAGACCCTGATAGGCCTCCACCCGCACCTTGGCACCGGAGGGCTTGTCCTTCAGCAGGCGCGCCACCAGCACCTCGGCGTGGCGCTTGCGCTCCTCCACCGAGAACAGCGGCGGCTTGTTGGGATTGATGCCGATGGCCAGGATCACCTCGTCGAACAGGCTGCGGCTGCGGTCCAGCACGTCGAGGTGGCCCAGCGTGATGGGGTCGAAGCTGCCGGTGTAGATGGCAAGGTGAGGCATGGTGG
>RFQW01000448.1 GCA_009924765.1 Planctomycetota bacterium
CGCGTGGCATGGCGCACAACTGGTCGCCGATCACCGTCGATCCTGATGCCACGTGCGATTCGCCGACGCTGCTGGTGGACACCACCACGAATCTCACTGCGGTGTCGGTGGACACGGCCGCGTCGCCCCCGACGGTCACGGCGCAGACGGGCATCGCCATGGAGGCGTTCCACTCCGCGCTGCAGGCCGCAGGCCTGGGTGTGACCAACTGTCCTGCGCCCGGCGACCTGACGCTCGGTGGCGTGCTCGCGATCGACGGTCACGGCACCTCGGTGCCCGCGGTCGGTGAGTTGCCAATGCCGGGCCACACCTACGGCACCATCTCGAACCTGCTGCGTGCCGTGACGGCGGTGGTCTGGGATTCGGACACCCAGGCGTACGTGCTGCGCACCTTCCAGCGCTCGGATCCGGAGATGGCGGCGCTGTGCGTGCATCTGGGCCGCGCATTCCTGGTCGAGGCGACGCTGCAGGCGGGCGCGAACACGCGCCTGCGCTGCGAGAGTTTCCGCACCTATTCGGCGGCCGACCTCTTCGCCGCGCCGGGGTCCGGATCCACCGGCAAGACGTTCAGCGACTTCCTGGACGAGAGTGGTCGCGTCGAGACCATCCTGTTCCCGTTCACCGACAACCCGTGGCTGAAGGTGTGGACCATCACGCCCGAGCCGCCGCTCGAGTCGCGCGAGGTCTCGTCGCCGTTCAACTATCCGTTCAGCGACAGCATTCCGCTGGAGGTCTCGCAGCTCGTGGCGGCGATCACCACGGGAGCCGTGTGGCTGACGCCAGCGTTCGGCGCGGCGCAGGCGCTGGCGGTCGACGCCGGCCTGACCGCGAACCAGGCCAGGGACCTGTGGGGTTGGTCGAAGGACCTGCTGCTGTACATCCGGCCGACCACGCTGCGTGTGACCGCCAATGGCTACGCCGTCAGCTGCCGCCGCGCCGATGTGCAGCGCGTGATCAGCGAATTCCACGCCAAGTACATCCAGCTTCAGCAGACCTACCGCGATCGAGGCAATTACCCGATGAACTCGGCCGTGGAGATCCGCGTGTGCGGACTTGACCGACCCGAGGACTGCCTTGTGCCAGGTGCGCAGGTTCCGCTGCTGTCGGCGCTGCGGCCGTGGCCACAGCACCCCGCGTGGGATACGGCGGTGTGGTTCGACATTCTGTCGATCCCGGGCACGCCGACGGCCAACGAGTACTACACCGAGCTCGAAGAGTGGATCTACGCGAACTACGTGGGCGACTACGCAGGCGTGCGCGTCGAATGGTCGAAGGGCTGGGCCTACACCGCGGCCGGCGGTCACACGAGCGATGAGACGCTCGGCGCGCGCATTCCCGCCTCGTTCTCCGTGGGCATGCCCGCCAACGCGGACTTCCGTGCGGCGGTGGACATGCTCGACCGGATGGATCCGTTCCGGATCTTCAGCACGAAGTTCCTGGATCGGTTGATGCCTCGCAGCGCCGACCTGAACGGCGACGGCATCGTCGAGAGCGGCGACCTTTCCAATCTGCTGCTCGACTGGGGATCGCCGGCAGGTCCTGCCGACCTCAACACCGACGGCTCGGTGAACGGCGGCGACATCGGCGACATGATGCTGCGCTGGGGCGAGCGAGCCTGAGCAGGCGGCCTCAGCCGCCGATGGCACGCAGCGCCGCCGCGCAATCGTTCGCCAAGGGCTCGATCGACAGCGGACTTCCCACGGCCTTTCGCATCCAGTAGTCGGGCGTGAAGCTGCCGATGCTGGTGATGCGCTTGGTCTCGGCGGCAAGGTCCTTGCCGCGCAGGTGCGAGCGGATCTGGTGGCTCATGACATGCCCGATGGTGTAGTCGGCCAGATACAGCGGATGGCCCACCATGTGCTGGTACGCCGCGAGGATGCGATAGGGGTCCTTGCCGAAG
>RFQW01000449.1 GCA_009924765.1 Planctomycetota bacterium
CGCGGACTGCAGAACGGCCAATGGGGACCAAAGGTGTCGGCGGGCTGTTGGCAACTTGGGCAGGCCTTCGGACCCACCGACGCGGCCAGGCGTTCGGTCAGGGTGCCGTGATCATCCTGCACATCGATCTGGCGTTCGGTCTCGCCGATGGGCGTGATGCGAACCTCGACATGGCGCGCAGGCAGCACGCCGGGCACGCGCATGGGCCATTCGATGGCGATGATGGCGCCGGTCTCGCCGGTATCCACGCCAGCATCACGCAACTCGCCGGCCTCGCGCAGGCGATAGGCATCCACATGCACAAGGTCGCACAGCGAACCTGGGTAGCGGTGCATCAGCGTGAAGGTGGGACTGCTCACGTTCGCCGCATCGCAGCCAAGTCCCTCGGCCAGCCCGCGCACCAGGCATGTCTTGCCCGCGCCGAGGTCTCCAATCAGTGCAACGCAATCGCCGGGCAGCAGCTCGAGCGCGAGCGCCCTGCCAACGCGCTGCGTGCATTCGGCGTCCGGGGTCTGGATCGAGAACACGCCCATGTCAGCGCGCCTCGAACACCCGCGTGGCGTCGTGGAAACCGGCTGCGCCATCAAGACTCAGCTCCACGTCGGACAGCATGCACACCACGCGAGGCGCGTTCGGCAGCGGCATGGCCCGAAGCACGCCCACCTGCGAAATGCGTGTTCGGCCCCTGCCAACGACCGCGGGCACGGCGCGTGTGCCACCCACGGCAAGCAGCAGCTCGTAGTCCTCGCCGTCGCACATGGCTTCGCGCCAGCCGCAGCCTGGATTGCACGGCAACGCGGCCACATCGATCACGGCCTGCAGGCCGCTCGCCTCGGCCAACCGCGCGGCGTCGCGAGCCAGACCGTCGGAAAGATCCATCATGGCGTGCAGCTCGCCACCAAGCGTGGCGTGCAGCGCTTCGGCCTCATCGAGGCGGGGCTCGAAATCAAGATGCTTGCCGGTGCCATCAGGCAGCAGCGAGCCGCCGAGCGATCCGGTGACGAACAGGCGATCGTTCGCGTGCCCGCCGGAACGAAGCACGGGATGCATGGCCTGCGAGACCGGCTCGGCCAGCACGGTCACCGACACGGTGAGCGGACCGGGGCCACGATGCAGCGCCGTGTCGCCGCCAACCAGTGGTGCATTGAACTGCAGCGCGGTGCGGCGAACGGCATCCACCAGACGGCGGGCGAACTCGGGACTGACATCGGGCGGCAGCACGCAACTGGCAACCATCGCAAGCGGGCGCGCCGCCATGCCGGCCACATCGCTGATGTTGCGAACCACGGCCTTGCGACCAACAAGTTCGGGTGCCGTGCCCTTGGAGAAGTGCACGCCCTCGATCACCTGATCCACACCCACCAGCAATCCGTGCCCATGAAAGTCGAGCACCGCCAGATCATCGCCGGGCCCAGTGCGAACGCGAGGACCCAGCATGCGCGACTGATCGCGGATGTAGGCCAGCAGGTCGTCCTCGCGGAAGGGTTCAGGCATGGGCGGGCTCCTGCCCGATTGTGCCATGCAAATGCCCCGCTGACGAAAGCACCTTGCCAAGCAGTGCCGCATGACGGGCGGTGGCCCCCTGTTCCCGGGCGATGACCGCCCTGCCGGCTGCAACCATCTCGCCACGCGCAGCCGCATCGTTCAGCAGCGCCGAAAGGTCTCGCACCAGCTCGCCTGCGCTGGTCACCCGCAAGCCCCCTGCCTGCACGAGTTTGTCGGCCGTGTCCTGAAAATCGCCGTGGCGTGGCCCGATGATGGTGGCCTTGCCGAGAGCCACCGGTTCCATCATGTCGCTTCCGTGCAGGGCGCCGAAGCTGCGCCCCACAACCACCACCGTGGCCAGGGCATACGCCTTGCGCAGTTCGCCGATGGTGTCGAGAAGGAAGCGGCCTGTC
>RFQW01000450.1 GCA_009924765.1 Planctomycetota bacterium
GCGGTAGTTGAACAGCTCGAAGCCCGGTCGGTTGTAGGTGCTTGCCAGCCACTTCTCCGCCATCGCCATGCCGACGGCGTTCGCCAGGCCCCCCTGACCGAGCGGTCCCGTGGTGGTCTCCACACCCGCGGTCCAACCGTGCTCGGGGTGACCCGGGCAACGCGTATGCAGCTGGCGGAATCCCTTGATGTCATCCAGCGTCAGCGCCGGCTTGCCGTTGGGCTTCTGGTTCTTGTCGATGTCCTGCGTGCCGGTCAGGTACAGCATCGAATACAGCAGCATGCTCGCGTGACCGTTGCTCAGCACGAAGCGATCACGGCCCGGCCAGCGCGGATCGGCCGGATCAAATCGCAGCACGCGCTGCCACAGCGAATAGGCCACGGGCGCCAGCGCCATCGGGGTGCCCGGGTGGCCGCTGTTGGCCGCCTGCACCGCGTCCATCGACAGGGTCCGGATGGTGTTGATCGCCAGCGCGTCGATCGCCAGCACGTCACCAGGCGTTCCAGCCTGCAGATCCGGGAACTTCTTCATCACGTCGGCGGACACGGTTGCTGCGGTCATGCGGTTTCTCCTTGAGGCGGGAATCCTACCGACCCCCATCGCCACCACGCGCGTGCCGACTACACTCTCTGCATCGGAGGAAACCCCATGCATCGCACCCACGCCATCTCGTTCGCAGCCGCAACCGGCATCCTCTTCGCCGCCGCATCCATGGCCATCGCGCAGGGCGATCGCACGCAGCCCGCGCAGCGACCGGCGCAGCAGTCTGCGGGTGGTCAGCCCGCCAAGAAGCAGGACGCCTTGCCTCCTTCGGCCGTGGGTCGCGCAGCCGACGGCTCCCAGATCAACAAGGATCAGGAAGTCCCCTACAACCCCAATCAGGTGCAGAGCGATGGCTCGAATGTGCAAGTGCCGATCGGCCAGGCTGCACCCGCCACGTCAGCGCTGCCGCCCAACGCCGGCTTCAACAACAGTGGTGGCGTGGTGAATTCCGCCGCGCTGCAGCAGGAAGCGCTCACCGGCGTGCACTACCACTACCACTACTACGGCCCCGGCGCTGCCACGCAGCAAGGGTTCACGCCGGGCTACGGTCAGGCGGGTTATCTCAATCCGGCTACCGCCCCAATGCCGACCAACCCGGATGCCACGGGCCCCATCGGCCCCGGCAATCCCGCACCCATGAACACGCTCGCCGGCGAGTACCAGAACTCCAATAACGGTTTGGTGCCCGAAGGTCGCTTCGGTGGCGTCGGCGGCGGCGCTGTGGGTGGTCAGGCCTGGAGCTACGGTGGCGGCATCGGCCACTGGAACCCCTTCGCCTACGGCGGAAACGGCTACGTGGAAGGCTTCAACGACTGAGCCTGGCTCGGGTCAGTTGCGCGCGGGTGCAAAGTCGCGGTTGATCAGGCGCGCGATCAGGATCGCTGGATACAGCACGCCCACCACCGATTCGAGCGAGGCCATGCATCGGGAGAAGGCGTTCGTCGGCACGATGTCGCCGAAACCGGCCGTGGTGAATGCGGCAAAGCTGAAGTAGATGTAGTCGGCCCAGTTCAGCGGGCCCGCGTCGGTCATCGCCACGTTCTTGTAGGCATCAACGGTTCGCACCCCGATGCGATGGTGAATGACCGCAAACATGATCGCGATCAGCATGTACACGGCGATGCCGCCATACACGCGATCATCCAGCAACGCCTTCGATTGCAGAACCGATTTCCCGATGATCACGATGTTCAGCAGGTAGAAGCCGATCACCAGCAGACCCACCCAGCCTGACACCAGCGCCTCGGTGTCGGGACTCTCGGCCATCTTGGCAAAGATCAGGGCCAGGATCAGAACCATCGCGCAGGCCATGCCCCAGCGCACCCGACCCAGCGTGAGCACCCCAAA
>RFQW01000046.1 GCA_009924765.1 Planctomycetota bacterium
GCCGACTTCGGCATGCCGAACACCAGCAGCGCGAACGCCACCGCGCCGATCGTCGCCTCGGTCCACCACACCGCGGGCCAGCTGGTGCCGAAGGCCGGAATCTCAAGGCCTCGCGCGCGCATGAAGTGCTGCCACTGCCCCGCCAGACCCGTGGCACCCGCCGTGCTCACCGTGTCCAGGAAGCCGTTGTACAGGCCCGCGAGAATCGGCCCCACGCCCAGGATCGCGATCCCGAACGCCGTCTGCGCGCTGTGTCGCGCATCGCTGGGCGCCGTGCGATCGATGAACAGGAACGCCGCCGCGAAGAAGAACGCGTAGCAGAACCCGTGCAGCGCGATGCCCGCATACGCGAGCGCCGGCCCGCCCGCCATGGCGAAGCACGCGAATCGCAGGTAGTACGCCGCGGCACCGATCATGAGCACGCGACGGAACCCAAGCCGCGCGATGAACCATCCAAGCACCGCCAGCGTGGCGATCTCCACCATCTGTCCCACCGTCATCGCGGCGGGCGCATTGGCCTTGGTGAAACCCACCGTCTCCAGCCAGCTCGCCGTGCGGATGAAGTAGATGTTGTGGATCATCGAGATCACGATCGCCGTGATGGTGAGCACCAGCACCGAGCGCCGCTTCAGCAGCGCAAACGCCTCGAGGAATGCCAGCGGATGCGGCGAGTTGCCCTTGGGAGGCGTGCGCGGCAGCGCCAGCAGCGCGAACACGCCGTACGCCAGGCTCACCACCGCCGACACGCGCAGCGCATCGGGCACCAGCGCCGTGGCGTTCGCCTTCTCGGTGCCGGTCACGAACCACGGCATCGCGGTCAGCTGCAGGTGATCCTGCAGCCACATCAGCGGAAAGGCGGCGCTTGCCACGATCCAGCCGATGGTGCCCCACACGCGCACGCGCGGGAAGTCCTTGTTGGCGTTCGACAGGTTCGCCATGGCGATCGAGTTGGTCAGGCTCAGCGTGGGCATGTACAGGATCGAGTACGCGATCGACATCCCAAGGAACGACTCGTAGGTCTTCGCTCCGGCCAGCAGCCAGTTGGCCACCGCGCCCACGCACAGCAGCAGTCCCAGCGCGCGCTCGGCGTTCATGAAGCGGTCGGCCACCTGACCCGCGATGAACGGCGCCAGGATCGCGCCGCACGCGCCCGCCGTGCCCAGGATCATGCCGATCTGCCCGCCGCTGAAACCCAGGCCGCCCGATGCGGTGGGCGATCCCAGATAACCACCCAGCACCGGCAGCCACACGCCCCACACGGCGTACTGCAGGAACATCATCAGCGAGAGGCGGAACTTCAGGAACGGCACGCGAGCGGCGGATTCGTTCATGGGCGGCAGCATAGTGGCGACCGCACCGATCGGCTCGGGATATGGCGCGCATCCCGCTACACTTGCCCAAATGATCGAACGACGCAAGACCCGTCAGGTGACCTTCGGTGATGACCGTGTTGGCCGCGTGAAGATCGGCGGCGACGCCCCCGTTGCCGTGCAGACCATGACCGCCGGCTACACGCACGACATCGACGCCTGCGTGGCCGAGATCAACCGCTACGCCGACGCCGGCGTGGACGTGGTGCGCGTGGCCGTGCCCGAGCGCAAGGACACCGAGGCGCTGAAGGAGATCATCAAGCAGGTGAAGGTGCCCATCGTGGCCGACGTGCACTTCCACTACCAGCGCGCGCTCGAGGCCGTGGAGTCGGGCGTGCACAAGATCCGCCTGAACCCCGGCAACATCAGCGACCGCGACCAGGTGAACAAGGTCATCGACGCCTGCAAGGAGCGCGGCATCCCGATCCGCATCGGCGTGAACGAGGGCAGCATCATCGAGCGCAAGGACAAGCAGCGCCGCGCCGAGGAACTGGGCATGTACTTCGAGGGGCACAAGTCGGGCCACCTGCTGGCGCTGATGGTGGCCAAGCTCGAGGAGTACCTCGACATCTTCGACGCGCGCGGTTTCCACGACGTGGTGATCAGCGCCAAGAGCATGGACGCGGCGCTGTGCATCGACGCCTACACCGAGATCGCCAAGCGCTTCCCCTATCCGCTGCACCTGGGCGTCACGCACGCGGGCCCCAAGTCGACCGGCACCATCCGCACCGCCGTCGCGCTGGGCACCCTGCTGTCCAACGGCATCGGCGACACCATCCGCATCAGCTACGCCAGCGACCACATCGACGAGGTGAAGGATGGCCTGGAGATCCTGTATTGCCTCGGCCTGCGCACGCGCAAGGGCGTGGAACTGATCGCCTGCCCCACCTGCGGTCGCATCCAGGTGGACCTGTTCAACCTGGTCAAGGAAGTCGAGCGCAAGCTCGACAAGGAGATCAAGCTGCCCATCAAGGTGGCCGTCATGGGCTGCGTGGTGAATGGCCCCGGCGAGGCCGAAGGCGCCGACGTGGCGGTGTTCGCCGGCGATCGTCGCGGCATCATCTACGTGCAGGGCCAGAAGGTGGCCAACGTGCCCGAAGAGGAGATCCTGGAGCGCCTGCTGAAGGAGTGCAAGGACTTCGAGGCCAAGGTGAACCGCGGCGAGGCGAAGCTGGGCGAGAAGATCGTGGAGATCGTGCCACCGGATCCGATCGGCGAGCTGGGCTCGGGCGTGGACAAGATCCGCAAGGGCCTGGTCGAGAAGGTCACGGTGAGCGGCCGATGAGGCGCCGCGGCTTCACGGTGACCGAGCTGCTGGTGGTTGTCGGCGTGATCACGCTGCTCATGGGCCTGCTGCTCGGCGGCCTGCTGCGCGCACGCGGTGCCGGTCGCAACACCAAGCAGCTCAGCGACGCACGCCAGCTCTTCACCGCCTGGACCATGTACTCCGGCCAATCGGGCGATGCATGCATGCCGGGCTACATGAGCGAGGACGTGCAGAAGGCCTGGAAGCTGAAGTACCGCAGCAACATCACCGCGAATGGCCAGAGCAACACGCTCGACCGCGTGGTCACGCAGACCTATCCATGGCGCCTGATGCCCTACCTCGACTACTCGTGGGAAGCCATGATGGGCTACCGCCCCTCGAGCGATGACGGCAACGCGAACTACGCGCTCACCGCCGAGCCGATCGGCAATCCGACGGGCACCGTGATTCCAACCGCCCTGCAGCCGCTGGTGAGCAATGCCTCGCTGAATGGTCGCGCTGCCGCGCTGCAACCAGGCTTCGGCTACAACGCCTACTACCTCGGTGGCTGGTGGAACATGAACACCGCCGCCGAGCCCGTGCCCGAACCCGCCTTCAATCAGGTGTATCCCACGGCGAATGTCGCCAAGGCGATGGGCCGCGACGTGAGCAAGACCATGGACGTGATCACGCGCAAGGTCAGCAACGTCCGTCGCCCCGAGCAGATGGTGGCCTTCAGCGCCAGCTCGATCCTCACCACGCAGACGAAGGGCTATTCGAAGCCCGATCCCGACGCGGCCGGTGCGGCCTGGTGCTGTCCCACCTTCCTCGGCACCACGGCGATCTGGAAGACCGGCTTCTCCGGCGGCGGCAGCATCACGCTGACGGTCAGCCAGGCGGTGCCGCTGTCGCGCTACAGCAACGAGATCGGCACGGTGTTCGTGGACGGCAACACGTCGCTGGTGAACTACGGACAGCTGGCCGACATGCGCTCGTGGATCAACCTGCCCGAACTGCCGAACGCGCAGAACGACGAAGCCGTGCACACCGGCAAGCCTTGAGCCTCCGGCTCAACTGGCCGTCGCGTCCGAGATGCCCTCGAACGCCAGACGGATCGGGCTCACATGGTCCGCGTGCGGCAGGCCCGCAGCGTGTCGCTCACACACCCGCCGATTGCTGCATGGGTGCCGGTCGCTTGGGAAGACCGGTCTGCGCCGCGGCGATCACCGATTCCATGCGGCCCATCGCGCGATCGGCCAGACCCTTGAAGATCATGTAGGGGAACAGCGAGATCAGCGCCACGGTCAGACCGCTCGCGGTGGTGATCAGCGCCTCGCCGATGCCGCCCGACACGCCACGCGGATCCGCGAGCTGCGTCTGCGCACCAAGCACCTGGAAGCTCTTGATGATGCCGATCACGGTGCCAAGGATGCCCACCATGGGGCTGGCCGTGATGATGGTGCTCATCAGCACGCTGAAGCGCTCCAGGCGATGTCGCTGGATCTCGGCGGCCGCCATGGCCACGCCGTCGTCGGCGCCGTCGAGCGCCATGCGCAGCGCCACCATCATCTCGGGCTGCGAACTGTGCTCGCACATCTTCACCACCTCGTCGCGGCGGCCCAGGCGCAGCGCCTCCACCAGGCGACCCACGCGGATCTTCGCGGCCAGGCCCGAGACGCGGCTCCAGAACAGCACGCGCTCGATGGTGATGCCGAGGGAGAAGACACTCAGCGAGAGGAGCGGCCACATGACCCAGCCGCCCTTCTGCATGAACTGGATGAAACCTTGGAGAGCACTCATGGGGCGCGATGATACGGATCCGGGCGATTCTGTCCCTATACTCGCCGCCGCGTGAAAACGGCCCTGCACATCGACGACGCCACCATCCTCGCCTCGGTCGAGACCGCGCTCGCGGCCGCCATCGACGCGCGCAACCTGGCCCCCCGCCTCGCCGAAGCCATGCGCTACGCGGTGCTGGGCGGTGGCAAGCGCGTGCGACCGATGCTGGCGGTGCGCTGCGGTCTGGCCGCTGGCGCAACCGACATCGAGCCGCTGCTGCCGGCGGCGATCGCCTTCGAGTGCATCCACGCCTTCAGCCTGGTGCACGATGACCTGCCCGCGCTCGACAACGACGACCTGCGCCGCGGCCGCCCCACTGCCCACAAGGCCTTCGGCGAGGCGCTTGCCATCCTGGCCGGCGACGGACTGCAGTCGCTCGCCATCGAGGTGGCGCTGGCTTCGCCACGCGAACCGGCCCGCATCGCCCGTGAAGTGGCGCAGGCCTGCACCGACATGATCACGGGCCAGGTGCTCGACACGCTCGGCGGTTTCCCAGAAAGTTGCACGCAGCCGGCCGACCGCCTTGCACGCATCCACGAGAACAAGACCGGCGCGCTCATCCGCGGCGCGTGTCGCGCGGGTGCCATCGCCGCCGGCGCCGCCCCTGCGCTGCTCGATCGACTCAGCGCCTATGGCGCGGCGATGGGGCACATGTTCCAGGTGGTCGACGACATCCTGGACGAGACGCAGACCAGCCAGACCCTCGGCAAGAGCGCAGGCAAGGACAAGGCGCAGGGCAAGACCACCTACCCCGCCGTGCATGGCATGGAGCGAAGCCGCCAATTCGTGCAGCAACTCTTGCAGGAAGCCGAACGCGCCCTCGCACCCATTGGTTCCGAGGCCGATCCGCTTCGAGCCATGGCCTCGGCACTGGCCACGCGAACCCACTGACCCACGCGACTTGGGCGCACCCTGCCGCTACCATTGCGGCCGAGGTGGACACCCCGCCTTCACACGAACAACCATATGGCCATCCTTCCAACCATCAACGGCCCCGCCGACCTCCGCAAGCTTCCCGTCTCGGCGCTGCCCGAACTGGCGGCCGAGGTCCGCAAGGCCATCTGCGACCAGTGCATGAAGTCCGGCGGCCACCTTGCGCCGAACCTCGGCGTGGTGGAACTCACCATCGCGCTGCACCGCACCTTCGACTTCGGCCATGACCGCATGCTGTGGGACGTGGGTCACCAGTGCTACACGCACAAGCTGCTCACCGGCCGCCAGAACCTGCTCAGCCGACTGCGTCAGCGCGATGGCATGGCCGGCTTCCCCGAACCACGCGAGAGCGGTTACGACCTCTTCAGCGTGGGACACGCCGGAACCGCCATCAGCACCGCGGTCGGCATGGCGCGCGGCGACACGCTGGCGGGTCAGGGCTGGAGCCCCGACAACGACAACGGCCGCCGCGTGGTCAGCCTGATCGGTGACGCGAGCATCGTGAATGGCGTGGCGATGGAAGGCCTCAACGCGGCCGGCACGCTGAAGCGCCAGTTCCTCACCATCCTCAACGACAACGGCATGAGCATCGCCAAGCCGCAGGGCGCGATGGCCGGCACCTTCGATCGCATGCGCCTGAGCCACGGCTACGCCGAGTTCAAGAAGCGCGCGAAGGAATTCGCCAAGCACCTGCCCGGTGGCAAGGGCCTGGCCGACCTGTATCACCGCATGGGCGAGATGAGCAAGGCCGCCGTCAGCGAAGACGCGTGGTTCGAGCACTTCGGCATGGTGGCGGTCGGCCCGATCGACGGCCACGATTTCCCCACGCTGCTCGAGTTCCTGAACGAGGCCAAGCACTTCGACCGTCCGATGGTGCTGCACGTGAAGACCGTGAAGGGCAAGGGCTTCTCCTTCACCGAGAACGATCCCAGCGCCACGCACAGCCCCGGCCCCTTCTCGCTGCCCGACGACATCGAGAGCGAAGGCTGCCGCATCGAACTGAAGAAGAGCGCGCGCAGCTTCACCGGCGCCGTCGGCGAGGCGATGGCCGAGATGATGGCCCGCGACGAGAAGGTGGTGGTGTGCACCGCCGCCATGCCCGATGGCACCGGCGTGAGCAAGGTCATGCCCAAGTTCCCGGATCGCACCTTCGACACGGGCATCTGCGAGAGCCACGCCATGGACATGATGGCCGGCATGGCCAAGAGCGGCTGGAAGCCCTTCTTCGCCGTGTACAGCACCTTCGTGCAGCGCGCCTTCGACCAGGCGTTCCAGGAAGTGTCGCTGCAGGGCCTTGCGGTGCGACTGCTGCTCGACCGCGCAGGTCTGGTGGGCGGCGACGGCGCCGTGCACCACGGCTTCTGCGACATCTCGCTGCTGGCCACGCTGCCCAAGGCGGCCATCATGGCCGCGATGGACGAAGCAAGCCTGAAGGCCGCGATGGAATTCATGCGCACCTACGACACGGGCCTCTCGTCGCTGCGCTACCCGCGCGATGCCGTGAGCCCCATGTTCGCCGACAAGGCCTGCCCGGCGTTCGAACTGGGCAAGGCGCGCGCGCTGCTCACGCACGAAACGCCCGACGCCGCCGTGCTGGGCTTCGGCGTGATGGCCATCGAGGCCATGGACGCCGTGAAGCAGCTCGATGGCGAGTATCGCGTGAACGTGTACGACGCGCGCTTCGCCAAGCCGGTCGATGCCGACCTGCTGCGCGACCTGATCAGCCGCGGCATTCCGGTGCTGACCGTCGAAGACCACTCGATCCGCGGCGGCTTCGGCAGCTGCGTGCTCGAGGCGTGCGCCGACCTTGGCCTGGACACCCGTCTGGTGACCCGCCTCGCGCTGCCCGACCACTGGATCTACCAGGGCGAGCGTCGCGAGCAGCTCATCGAGTCGGGCCTGGACGCAGCCAGCATCGCGCGTGCCATCCGCACCGCCGTGGCGGCCGCCCCCAGCGCCCCGCGCACGGCTGCCGCGCGCACGACTGTCCCCGCTTCACGCTGAGTCCTCCACGCGATGTTCGAGCGACTCACTGAACGGCTCGGCGACGCGTTCCGCAACCTCTCCGGCCGCGGCAAGATCTCCGAGGAGAACGTGCGCGAGGTGATGGCGGAGGTGCGCACCGCCCTGCTCGAGGCCGACGTGCACGTGGATGTGGCTCGCGACTTCTGCGACGAGGTCGCGCGCGACGCCGTGGGCATGGGTGTCACGCGAAGCCTCTCGCCGGCCCAGGAAATGGTGGGCGTGGTGCACCGCAAGCTGGTCGAGCTGATGGGACCTGGCGATCCACAGATCGTGCAGGCATCGCCCGGCCCAACCGTCATCCTGCTCTGCGGCCTGCAGGGCAGCGGCAAGACCACCACCGCCGGCAAGCTGGCGGCAACGCTGCGCCAGCGCGGCCGCAGCGTGATGGTGGCCGCGTGCGACCTGCAGCGCCCCGCCGCCGTGGAGCAGTTGCGCCTGGTGGCCGAGCAGGTGAACACCGAAGCCAAGGGTGGCGCTCGCGTGGCTTTCTACGGCGAGCCCGAGCGTTGCGCGGAGTACGGCAAGGCGGTCGGCGTGGCGGTGTCCGTGGCGCAGCGCGCCGTGAAGGCCGCGCGCGAGGGCAAGTTCGACACGCTGATCGTGGACACCGCGGGCCGCCTGCACATCGAGGACGCGCTCATGCGCGAGCTCGAGGGGGTGCGACGCGCGGTGGAGGCGCATCAGACGCTGCTGGTGGTCGACTCCATGGCGGGTCAGGATGCGCTCACCGCCGCGAAGGCCTTCCACGATCGCCTGGCGATCGACGGCATCATCCTCACCAAGTTCGA
Organism: Planctomycetota bacterium; assembly: GCA_009924765.1. GTDB lineage: Bacteria > Planctomycetota > Phycisphaerae > Phycisphaerales > SM1A02 > SYAC01. The sequence continues at coordinate 8,202 of RFQW01000046.1, forward strand.
CGCCGATCCGCGCGGCGGCGCGGCGCTCAGCGTGCGCAAGGTCACCGGCGCGCCCATCCTGTTCACGGGCACCGGCGAGCGCTTCGACGCGCTGGAGCCCTTCCATCCCGAACGCATCGCCGGCCGCATCCTGGGCATGGGCGACGTGGTCAGCCTGGTGGAGAAGGCGCAGGAAGAGGTCGATCAGGCCGAGGCCGAGCGGGTGGCCGAGCGCATGGCCAAGGGCCAGTTCACGCTCGACGATTTCCTTGGCCAGTTGAAGATGATCCGCCGCCTTGGCCCCATCAAGAAGGTGCTCGGCATGCTGCCGGGCGTGGGCAGCATGATGAAGGACCTTCCCGTCGACGAGGGGCAGCTTGACCGCGTCGAGGGCATGGTGCGCAGCATGACGCCGCACGAGCGCGCGAACGTGCGAAGCATCGATCAACAGAAGAGCCGCGCACGACGCGTGGCGCAGGGCAGCGGCACCACCCTCAACGAGGTGGGCCGGCTCGCGAAGCAGTTCGAGATGATGCAGAAGATGATGAGCCAGATGTCCGGCATGGGCGCCATGGGCAAGATGAAGGCCATGCAGGAGATGTCGGGCAACGCCGCCGCCGCCGGCGGCATGGGCGGCTTCCCGGGCTTCTCGCGCGGCAGCACGCAGACCCAGAGCATCAAGAGCAAGTTCAAGCAGCGCAAGAAGCGCT
>RFQW01000451.1 GCA_009924765.1 Planctomycetota bacterium
CGCCACCGCATGTTCGGCCACGGCGTGCGGCGCGTAGTCGGGCACGCGCACCACGGTCAGTCGCAGGCGCGCGGCCGCGGCCAGATCCACATGATCGAATCCGGTGCAGCGCAGCGCCACCAGCCGCACGCCCGCGTGGTGCAGTGCGGTGAGTGCGGCCGCATCGGCCTGATCGTGCACGAACAGGCACGCCGCCTCGCATTCCGCGGCCTGCGCCGCCGAGCCTGCATCCAGCCGAGCCTCCACGAACTTCAGGGTGTGCTGCGAACCAAGCGCCTCGCTTGCCTCGGTGAACGAGGTGCGATCATGCGGACGCGTGCTGAACATGGCGATGCGCATCAGCGGGCTCCTGTGGGGGTGGCGAGGGTGCGTGCGACGTCGGGCAGGGCGTCTGGACTCAGTGACATCGAGTCGATGCCGATGTCTGCCAGCCACAAAGCGAACGCGGGATTGCTGCTGGGCGCCTCGCCGCAGATGCCCACCGGCACGCGACGTGCGTGGGCCTGCGTGACCACGTCGTGGATCAACCGCTGCACGGCGGGGTCGCGTTCGTCGAAGATGTTGGTCAGCAGTTCCGAATCGCGGTCCACGCCCAGCGTGAGCTGCGTGAGATCGTTGGAGCCGATCGAGAAGCCGTCGAACAGCTCGCTGAACTCGCTGGCCAGCACGGCGTTGCTGGGAATCTCGCACATCATGTACACCTTCAGGTCGTTGGCGCCGCGCGCGATGCCGTTGCGCGCCAGCTCGGTGAGCACCAGTCGCGCCTCCTTCAGCGTGCGGCAGAAGGGGATCATCACCACCACGTTGCTCAGGCCCATGGTTTCGCGCACGCGGCGCACGGCGGCGCATTCCAGCGCGAATCCCTCGCGATAGCGCGGGTCGTAGTAGCGCGAGGCCCCGCGGAACCCGATCATGGGATTGTCCTCGTGCGGCTCGAACTCCGCGCCGCCGAGCAGGCTGGCGTACTCGTTGGTCTTGAAGTCGCTGAAGCGCACGATGACGGGTTTGGGGTGGAAGGCCGCGGCGATCTGTCCGATGCCGTGCGCCAGGCGCTCCACGAAGAAGTCGGATGGCGTGGCGTGGCCCGCTGCCCGTTTCATGATCACGTCGCGCTCGGCGGCATCCGACACGCGATCGGGATGCACCAGCGCCATCGGATGGATGCCGATCCACGACGACACCAGGAATTCGATGCGCAGCAGGCCCACGCCCGCGTTCGGCAGCTGGCTCAATCGGAAGGCCTGGCCGGGGTCGGCGATGTTCAGCATCAGCGGTACGCGCGACACCGGCAGCGTGGCGGGATCCACATCGGTGCAGGTGAACGGCACGCGCCCATCCAGCACCACGCCCACATCGCCGCCCGCGCACGACACCGTGACCATCTGGCCGTCGCGCAGCGTGGTGGTTGCGCCTTCGCAACCCACGATGCAGGGCAGCCCCATCTCGCGCGACACGATGGCGGCGTGACAGGTGCGACCGCCGCGGTCAGTCACGATGGCCGCGGCCTTGCGAAGCACCGGCTCCCAGTCGGGGTCGGTCATCTGCGCCACCAGCACCTCGCCCTGCTGAAAGCGGTGCAGGTCTTCGGTGCCGCGGATCACACGCACCGCACCTGCGCCGATGCGCGTGCCCACGCTCTTGCCGCGCAGCAGCGGGGCGCCGCCATCCTTCAGGCGAAACACCTGCATCACGGAGCTTGCGTTGGTGCGCGCATGCACGGTTTCGGGTCGCGACTGCAGCAGGAACAGTTCGCCCGTGCGACCATCCTTCGCCCACTCGATGTCCAGTGGCACATCGTGGCCAGCCGCACGCGAGGCGTGTGCCTCGGCCAGCAGCGCCCACTGCGTGAGCTGCATCACCTCGTCGTCGCGCAGCGCGAAGCGCCGCT
>RFQW01000452.1 GCA_009924765.1 Planctomycetota bacterium
GCGACCGCGTTCGCCGCGGCCTTCGATCGATTCGACGACCTGCCCGGCGCCGAGCGCGTGCGCCAGCTGCAGGGCACCCTGCGCACCATCGGACAGGATGGCCGCGTGGGCGATGTGCAGTGGACGCCCGAAGGCGTGGTGTTCCGCCGCGGCGCTTCGTGGCTGCTGATCGGCATGCAGGGTGGCGAGGCGAAGCCCGCCGAGGAGCCCGCGCGCGACAAGTCCACGCCTCCGGCGCCCGTGGATCCGCCCGCGGGTCGCGCGAAGCAGCGCACGCGCGCCACCAGCCCTGACGGTGCCTGGCGCGCGGAACATGTGGATGGCGGCGTGCGTCTGATCGAGGTGGCCAGCGGCAAGGCGACGCCTGTGATCGCGCCCACGCCCGATCTGCCGGGGCGATCTGCCGGGGGTTGCCTACGGCACGGCAGACTGGGTGTACGGCGAGGAACTGGATCAGGACGACGCGATGTGGTGGAGCCCGGATGGTCGCTTCCTGGCCTTCTACGCATTCGACGGTTCGCGCACGCCGACCTACGAGCTGCCGACGGGCTGGGACAAGCTGCGCACCAGTGCCGCGCCGCGCAGCTACCCCAAGGCCGGCGACCCCAATCCTGTCGCGGGCATCATGGTGCTTGATCGCAAGACCGGACACATCGCCACGGTCGATGTGGGTGACGACGCGGAGCAGTACATCTACGGCGTGCGCTTCGCGCCGGGCGAGCGCGGCCTGCTGTTCAACCGCACCAACCGACATCAGGATCGCCTGCAGCTGGTGCTTGCCGATCCGCTCAGCGGTCGCACGCAGGTGATCGTGGAGGAGACGCAGCCCACCTTCCAGGAGAACCGGCCACTGATGCGCATGCTGGCCGACGGCGATCGCTTCATCTGGGGAAGCGAGCATTCCGGCTTCCGCAACCTGGAACTTCGCAAGCTCTCCGATCCAGCCTTCTGCACCCGTCTCACCGCGCACGCATTCCCGGTGGATGAGGTGGTGCGCGTGGATGATGCGGACGGCACGGTGTGGTACACCGCCTTCAGCGCCGATGTGCCCATGCTGGCGCAGCTTCACCGCGTGAAGCTGGATGGAAGCGGGGGCGTTCGGCTGACGCCGCCCGAGCGAGGCTGGTCGAAGATCAGCGTGTCGCCCGATGGTTCGCGCTTCGTCGCTCGTGGTGAGACGCCCGCCGAGCCGCCTGTCACGCAACTGTTCGCCGCCGACGGCGCCGCCAAGCCGCTGGCCACGCTGGCCGAAAGCGACCTCGGCGTGTTCGAGAAGAACACGCTGAAGGCACCCGAACTCTTCACCTGTGCGGCCGCCGACGGCACCACCACGCTGTGGGGCACGCTGTTCTTTCCGCCCGATTTCGACGCTTCGCGCAGCTATCCGCTGGTCATCGACACCTACGGTGGTCCGCATTCGCAGGCCATCACCGGGCGCTTCGATCCTGGGCCTGCCGAGGTGGCCTTCGGCGTGCTGATCGCCAAGGTGGACAATCGCGGCACCAAGGGGCGCGGCAAGGCCTTCGAGAGCGCCACCTACCTGAAGCTGGGCGGGCCCGATGTGGATGACCAGGCCGCGGCCGTGCGTGCGCTCGGCGATCGTTCCTACGTGGACAAGGCGAACGTGGGCATCTACGGCCACTCCTACGGCGGCACCATGGCGGCGTCGTGCGCGCTTCGTTACCCCGAGCTGTTCCGCGCCGCGGTGGCCGGCGCACCGGTGACCGACTGGAAGAACTACGACACCATCTACACCGAGCGCTGGATGCGCACGCCGCAGGAGAATGCCGATGGCTACAAGGCCGCGTGCCTGCCGTGCCGCGCTTCCGATCTGCGCACCGGCCTGCTGCTGCTGCACGGCATGGTGGATGACAACGTGCACCCGGCC
>RFQW01000453.1 GCA_009924765.1 Planctomycetota bacterium
TCACGAGCAGCGTGAGCTTGGGCGCGTTGCGCAGCGGTCGATACACCACGTAGTCGATCGTCCAGTTCAGTCCGGCGCAGAAAACCGCCGACGCCAGCAGCAGGATCACCACGCCCGACGCGCCACCCAGTCCGCCCCAGGCTTCCACTCCCAGCGCACCCGCGATGGTGAGCGCCAGGAACGCGCCGAGCGTGCACAGGTCGCCGTGCGCGAAGTTGATCAGCTCGATGATGCCGTACACCATCGTGTAACCGATCGCGATCAACGCGATGATCATGCCGTTGCTGAGTCCGGTCACCAGCTGCTGCAGCAGCGGATCCACCCACGAGGCCGCTTCCGGCGCATCGGTGGATGCGGCCAGGGCCAGAGGAACCGCTGCGGCAAGGTGGTGAAGGATGTGCACGATGTCAGCCGCCGCGACAGATCACTTGCCGAGCACCTTCACGAACTTGAAGTCGCCGTTCTCCACCGTCTGACCACTCATGATCTTGCTGGTGGTGTCGCCGTTGGCGTCGAAGCTCCAGGTGCCGAGCGCTCCATCGAAGTCCTTCGTGGCCGCCACGGCCGCCAGGATCGCCGCGCGATCCTTCGTCTTGGCGCGCTTGATGGCGTCCAGCAGCACGCGCCCGCACTCGTAGCCGTACAGCGCATACGCCTCGGGATCGGTGTTGTACTTGGCCATGTAGGCCTTGCGGAACTCCGCACCACGACCGGTGAGCTGGTCCGCGGGCAGGCCACCGAAGGTGACGAAGGTCTTGCCGTTCAGGTTGGCTGCGCCGGCCGCCTCGATGAAGGCCTTCTCGAAGCAGCCATCGGGCACCATGAACTTGGCTTCCACACCCACCGAGCGCAGATCCTTGGCGATCTGGCCGGCGTTGGTCTGCGTGGTGCCGCCGTAGTACACCAGGTCGGGCTTGGCGGCCTTGATCTTGTTGGCGAGCGCCTTGTAGTTGCTGGCCTTGGAGTCGATGCCCTCGCGCCCGAGCACCTTCAGGCCGATCTCCTTCGCGTGCTTCTCGAACACGTCGGCGATGCCCTTGCCGTACAGCTCGCGGTCGTCGAGCAGGTACACCGTCTTGCAGCCCATCTCCTTCGTCCAGTCGGCGGCCACCGTGCCCTGCAGGTCGTCGGTGGGCACCACGCGGAAGTAGTTGATCTTGCCGCTGGGGCGATAGATGCGGGGCTCGTTCGCCTCGCCCGTGCCGGGCTTGGTGAGGCCGGGGTAGGTGTTGCCGGGACTGATCATCACCAGACCCGCCTTGTTCAGCACCGGCATGCTGATCTTGGCCGCGCCCGAGTTGTAGGTGCCGATGTAGCCGATCACCTTCTCGTCGGCGAGCGCCTTGTTCGCGTTCTGCGCCTCCACGGCGGGATCCCAGTTGCCGCGCTGCGGGCTGGCGTCGTCCATGTCCTCGTACTCGATGGCCATGCCGTCCACCTTGCCGCCCACCTCGTCGATGGCCATCTTGATCGCTGGTGGTCTGCGCGTTGGCGCTGCCGGTGCGCGGAAGGCTGCTGACGATCTTCAGTGAACCCTGCGCGAGGGCGATGGAGGCGATGGCGAGGGAGGCGATGGATGCGAGGAGACGGTTCTGCATGGGGTTGTTCCCTGTGTTTGGACCGTGACGGATTTCGGTTGCGGTCGAAGCGGTCGCGGGGCCGCGAATATAGAGTTTCCGGTGCCGTGGCGTGCGTTCGGTCGCGCTCGGCGAGAACCATGTGGAGCCCCGCTGACATCGTGGATGCCGCCGCCGCCGGTCTTGCCCGAGCGGCGCAGGCCATGGATCTGGAGGACGCGGTGCGCGGACTCGATGACCTGCCCGAGCGGCAGGTGCAGGAGACGCTGGCGAGCGCCTTCACCGATGCCGGGTGGATCGTGGCGCGCG
>RFQW01000454.1 GCA_009924765.1 Planctomycetota bacterium
CAGCCCCGGACCGAGCGGCCGACCGCCCCACCGGATTAGGCACCCTTGCCAAAGGCGGAGGGCCATTCCCACCAAGAACGCCCTGACGCGTCCGAATAAGCTCCTGAGAGGGCGGGCATGAAACTTTGGCTTCCCCGCACCATTTCGAAGTTTGTTGTTGGCCCACGCCAAATCCCGGCCATCATGACGACTTCAGTTCTGCGAGCAGGTCTCGTGTGTTTTGCAGTGCCTTTGTCAGCCTGCATCCCGCTCTGCAGAACAAGCCTGTTAGGAAGCCCGACAAAAAATGAAGTCCCGCAAGCGCATTCGTTCCAGCGTCGCTATCGCTCTCGGCTTGGGTATCGCGTTCAGCCTGGCATCCGCCGTGCCGACCGCGTCAGCTGAGGGTGGCTCGAACGGCGTGGCTACGCCGATTGGAACGGCCTTCACCTATCAGGGCAAGCTGCGTCAGGCTGGTCAGCCTGCGAAGGGAACATTCAATCTCACGTTCCGACTCTTCGCCGACGCGGAAGGCACCGTGCAGGTTGGTCCCGAGATCGCGGTTCCCGGTGCAGTGATCGAGGACGGCTTCTTCACGGTTGATCTGGACTTCGGCGCGGTGCACACCGACAAGAAGCGCTTCCTTGAAGTGCAGGTGAACGACACGATTCTGTTGCCGCGTCAGACGCTGATGCCCGCGCCCACCGCGCTGTACGCGCTGAACGGCAATGCGGGTCCGAAGGGTGACACCGGCGCACAGGGTGCGAAGGGCGACACTGGCGCTGCGGGTCCGAAGGGTGATGCAGGCGCGCAAGGCGTGCAGGGCGTGCCCGGCGTGAAGGGTGACCAGGGCGACAAGGGCGAACCAGGTGTCGCGGGCGCGCCCGGTCTGCCTGGTCTGCCCGGCATGAAGGGCGACAAGGGCGAAACTGGCGCCACTGGCGCTACCGGCGCAGCTGGCGCGAACGGCGTTGACGGCGCTGTTGGTCCTCAGGGTCCTCAGGGCCTGAAGGGTGACAAGGGCGAAACTGGCGCCACTGGCGCTACCGGCGCAGCTGGCGCGAACGGCGTCGACGGCGCTGCTGGTCCTCAGGGTCCGCAGGGCCTGAAGGGTGACAAGGGTGAAACCGGTGCTGCGCTGGCGCGAACGGCGTTGACGGCGCTGTTGGTCCGCAGGGTCCGCAGGGCGAAGTCGGTCCCGCTGGCGCAACTGGTGCTCCTGGCGCGAAGGGTGACAAGGGCGAAACTGGTGCTGCCGGCGCGAACGGCATCGACGGCGCTGTTGGTGCAACGGGTCCAGTCGGTCCTCAGGGTCCGAAGGGTGACGCAGGCACAAACGGCGTCGACGGCGCTGTTGGTGCCCAGGGTCCTCAGGGCCTGAAGGGTGACAAGGGCGAAACTGGCGCCACTGACGGCGCTGCTGGTGCAACGGGTCCGATCGGTCCTCAGGGTCCAAAGGGTGACGCTGGAACAAACGGCGTCGATGGCGCTGTTGGTCCTCAGGGTCCGCAGGGCCTGAAGGGCGACAAGGGCGAAACTGGTGCAGCTGGCGCGAACGGCGTTGACGGCGCTGCTGGTGCAACGGGTCCGATCGGTCCTCAGGGTCCGAAGGGTGACGCTGGCGCGAACGGCGTCGACGGCGCTGTTGGTCCTCAGGGTCCACAGGGCCTGAAGGGTGACAAGGGCGAAACTGGTGCTGCTGGCGCGAACGGCGTTGACGGCGCTGTCGGTCCTCAGGGTCCGCAGGGCCTGAAGGGCGACAAGGGCGAAACCGGTGCTGCTGGCGCGAACGGTGTTGACGGCGCTGCTGGTGCAACGGGTCCGATCGGTCCTCAGGGTCCAAAGGGTGACGCTGGAACAAACGGCGTCGATGGCGCTGTTGGTCCTCAGGGTCC
>RFQW01000455.1 GCA_009924765.1 Planctomycetota bacterium
AGCACGGACTCGCGGAAGTGGCCCCAGAAGTAGTTCTTCACCAGGCCCATCGTCTCTGGATCGGGGCCGAGCATTTCCTGCGCCTGCTCGATCTGCTTGCGATCCTTCTCGGAAACGTTCTTCAGGTCCTTGGCGAGGTCGGTGGTGCTCATGCGTGCTCCTTGGCGGTGGTTTGGGGTGAAGCACCATTCAACGCCAAGGCACCGCCTGCGACAATCCATGGAAGGCCCAAGTGAGTGAATATGCACAATGCATATTCATACGGTTATGCGTAGATGCTTTTGCAACCTTTGGATAGGTGCTGAAACCCGGTTCCCCGCATGCATGACGCATGCATAGAGATGCAGGGCGGGCTGCTCAGCCGCGCTTCAGGAAAGCGTCCAGCTTGGCGCGCGCCTCGGGCGTGTGGCGCAGGTCGACCAGGTGCACCTGTTCGCGGGCCACGGCGGCGTCGAAGCCGTCCTTCAAACCCACCTGCACCGCGTCGATGACGGCGATGCCGCTGGCGGCCGAAGCCTGCGGGCGCACGAACGGAATCGCGGCGAGTCCATGCTCGCGGTGTTCGGGGTCGCAGATGCTGATCGGTTCGGCGCGCGGTGTGCTGCGCGGATGCGCGTGGATCCATGCCACCGCGGCGGTCAGCGCTTCAGCAGCCGAAGGCAGCGATTGCTGCAGCAGTCCGGTTGGCGTCTTGCCCGCATCGAAAGGCGCACCATGCATGGTGGCGGCGATGGCGGTGGCGGGTTCGATGCGGCCCGGCAGCAGCACGGTTCCGCCCCAACCCGGGCAGATGTGCAGGCCACACTCGGGCAGGCCGATCTTCCATCCCTTGTCGCCAGCGGCCGGCGTGACGCCAAACAGCGCTTCGCAGTGCATGGCCAGTTCCAGGCCGCCACCCAGCGCCGCCTTGTGCATGACGCAGGCGGTGGGGCAGGGCAGACTTGTGATGCGGCGGAAAGCCACGGATCCAGCCTGCAAATAGGCGTGCAGCGAGGGGTTGTCGAGCGCATCGATCTCGGCGAGATCGGCGCCGGCCACGAACACACGCTCGCTGTCGGACACAAGCACGAATCCCTTGGGTCGCAGCGTGGCGATGTGGCGCAGGCACGCATCGATCGAGTCGATCAACCAACGGTCGAGCACCACCACGCCACCACGCGGCTTGGACGGATTGGGCACCAGGTGCAGCACCACCACGCCATCCGGACGCGTTTCAACGGGAAGTGGGAGGGTGTCGGCCATGGGCGTACGGTACTCCAAGATGGCGAAGCAGGCGCCCGCGAGCCATGTCAGCTTCGCGCGGGGGCCTCGAACCGGGCCTTCAGGCGCTGTTGTGCCTCGTCACCGCGGATGATGCGGGCCGACAGGTCGGCGGCGCGGCGCATGATGTCGTCGTTCAGTTCACCTTCCAGTTCACCCAGCCACTGCTTGGTGGTGGCGAGCGCTTCCTTGCCGCCCCCGCACAGCTTGTGGGCCAGCGAGTTTGCGGTCGATTCGATTTCACTCTCGAGCGCAAGATGCGTGGCCAGTCCAAGGCGATGCGCTTCGGTTCCGTTCACCACGCCGCCCGTGAGCAGCATGGCGCGCGCGGGGCCTGCGCCGATGCGTCGCATGAGCAGGGGCGCCACCACGGCGGGGCAGATGCCAAGGTCGACTTCGGGATAGCCAAGCTTCGCCTCGGCATGCGTGATGGCCAGATCGCACGCCACCATCAGGCCGCATCCACCACCGATGGCCGCACCGCGAACGCAGGCGATGGTTGGAATGGTGAGGCGGCGCAGCGACAGCGACACGCGCGCAAGCGTGTGCAGCATCAGGCCCATGCGTTCGGCATCGTGCAGCACG
>RFQW01000456.1 GCA_009924765.1 Planctomycetota bacterium
GCGTACCACGGCTGGATCGCGCGACCCGGCGACATGATGGCCGATGCCAGCGTGAACTGGCTCGCAAGCAGCGCCTGCTTCTCGCGCGTGCAGCGCGAGGACATCAGCCTGCCCACCACGCGTTCATTGCAGGCCACGGTCACGCGCTTCGACGCGAACCTGGACGCCACGCCACCCGTGGCCACCATCGCGATCCGCTTCTACCTGTCGGGCACGGACATGACGCCGCTCGTCGTGGACACGATGGCTGCCGAACCGCTGGCGAAGTCCGATGCGGACAGCGCCGTGAAGGCATGGAATGCCGGTCTCACGAAGTGTCTGCAGACGTTCGTGCAGGCGGTTCGCGCGCAGCCGGTGAAGCCGGCCACCGCTGCGACCGCTCCCGCTGCAGCCAAGTGAGGCCGCAACACGCGAGGCCGCGAAGCGCGCGCTTCGATCGCGCGCAAGCCCTGTTGGATCGCCGCGCTCAGCCCCCCGTGGCCGGCGCGCCTTGCTGCTGACCACCACGGCCGCCGCGTCCACCGCCCTGCTGGCCGTTGCCGCCACCGGCGTCCGGCGCCGCGCCATCCGGACGCATGCTCTGGAAGAACTGCCGTCGCTCTTCGCCCTCGATCACGCCGTTGCCGTCCTTGTCGGCGGCCTTCGCGGCTGCTCGAACCTCTTCGGGCATCTCCGAGATTGTCCAGCTTCCGAAGGGGCCCTGACGGCGGCCGTCCTCGCGGCTGTTGCCCTTGGGCAGCTTCTCCACCTGCTCGGGCGTGAGCAGCGCGGCGAGCCGCTTCACGTAGCTGTCGGTCATCTCGCTGCGCTTCTCGAACAGCGGATCGGTCGGATCCTCGGGCTGCGCGTCGAAGAAGCGTGATCCGCCATTCAGGAGACCGCTGGCGCGCACGGCCTCCTGCTTCAGCCGCTCCGGCTCGCTCTTGCGCATGGTCTGCGCGATGCGCTGGTTCATGGCGTCGATCTCGGTGCCGTACAGCACGGACAGGTCCTCGACCGCCTTGCGCACGTCGGGCGTCAGGTCCTGCAACTCGAGCGCGGCGGTGAATGAGCGCTCGGCCTTGGTCGGCCGATACACGCGGCCGTATGCGGCGGCCAGCGCGGCCTTCTCCAGCTTCTTGCCTTCGTCGGGGGGCAATGCCGCCACCAGCGCGGTGCGTGACTCCTCATTCACGGTGCGCACGGCGCTGCGCAGATCGATCATGCGGTCGGCCAGCTGCTCCATGGCCTTCGCGTCGCCCTCCTGCATCGCCTTCAGCGCCTTGGTCTCGTTCTGACCCAGGTACTCGTTGCGGCTCTTCAGCGCGGCGTCCATGCGCATCTCGTATTCGTCCAGCATCGGCGCGAGCTTGGCCACGCTGTCCTTGGACAGCTGCGCCTCGTCCACCACCGTGAACAGATTCACGCTTTCGCCGCTCAGGCGACCGCGTGACAGCGACTTTTCGCGGCGCAGGAATCGCAGGAACGAATCCCAGCGGCTCGTCTGGTCGCCCTTCAGCGTGCCCTTCACGCCATCCATCAGGGTGGTTTCCATCTGCGTGCGCTCGCGACGCCACTTCTCGGCGGACTGCGCCATCTCGCTCGCGATGCGGCGCGTCTCGGCGGCCTCGCCACTGGCCTCGCGCTGCTTCTGCATGTCGTCGGTCATCTTCTGCATCTGCTCGCGGAAGTACTGGCGACGCATCTCGGGCGGCAGTTCACCACCCGACTCGACCGCCATCTGCTCGAGATCCGACTGGATCTTCTGGAAGCTTTCCTGGAACTTCTCGCGGGCGCCGTTGCCCATGAAGCTCTGGAACATCTGGCGCATCATGTCGCGCTGCTGCTCCTGTGCCTTG
>RFQW01000457.1 GCA_009924765.1 Planctomycetota bacterium
GGCGCCCAGGTCGATGTGCGCCACGCGATGGCTCTCGGCACCCAGCGCCTTCGCCACGCGCGCGGCACATTCCAGCTCGAAACGATGTCGCTGTCCGTAGTCGAAACTCAGGGCCACGCATCGAAAGCCGCCCGCCCGCATCCAGGCCAGCGTGACCGCGCTGTCCAAGCCGCCCGAAAGCAGCACGACGGCGGTACGACCCTTTCCTTCAGGTGGCTTTGGTGCGGAATGCATGGGTGGAATGTCGCCGCGGGGCGACGGGGCGAGTATAAACCTGTGCAACCCATGCGCACCGTTCAAGCATCCATTCGCTGCGTCCGCTGCGGCTACGACCTGCGAGGCGTGCAGGTGCTCGGCCGCTGCCCGGAGTGCGGCGCGGCGGTGGCATCAAGCCTGGCCGTGAGCGTGGATCCATCGCTTCGAGATCTGGTGGCTCTGCAGCATCCGGCGCTGGTCGCCACGACGCTGATCACCTGCTGCACGGCGCCGCTTGCCTGCGTGGCGCTGCAGCTGGGTGGGCCGATGTTGTCCATGTTCGACATGCTCACCAGTCGATCAAGCGCGATCACGCCGCGCATTCGCCTGTGGGCGTGGCTGCTTTCGACGCTGGTGCTTGTCATTGCACTGATCATGAATCATGTCCTGTGGCTCAAGCGCGACCCCGCTCTTCGCGCCGAGATGGGTCGCTGGCGCTTGTGGATGCTGATGGGTGGCTGGATGTGGACGCTGGCGACCGCCGCCGCGGCGTGGGCACAGTGGAATCCGCAGTACCTCTCCGATGCCGTGCGCTCGGCCATGCCTTGGGCCGGTACCGCCATCCAGATTCCAGGCATGGCCATGCTGTTGAGCGCGCTCAGCGTGCTGCTGGCCATCACGGGGCGTCGATCGCAGGCCTTCCGCGAGGCTGGCGCGGCACGCCAGAGCGTGAAACTGCTCAACCTGAATGCCGCGCTGCTGGTGGTGTTCGGCATCGCGTCACCGGTGCTGCACAACCGACTGCGATGGGATCTGCTTGGATTCGTCGTCGACGCCGCGGTGCTGGCACTGGCCGGCCTGCTGCTGTTCGGTTCGGCGTATCTGGTGGCCAACGCCTGGTGGATCGGTCGAGCGCTGGTGCTGCCGCCCATGAAGTTGGAAGACGCGGTATCCGACGACTGACCCTGCCGAGTTGGCAGCGATTCGGCTCGGCATCTTGTGGAACCAACTCGCTCTGCAGTGGCACAGTCGTGCGTTCGAATGATGCGCTTAGACTCAAGTCCATTCATGGAATGGACTTACACACGCTTCCACAACAGTTGCCTCGAACGATTCGGCCGCCGAAACCCACACTATGCGTCCGATATGTATTGATTCGGCCAATGGTTTGGCACGCCAATTGATGACGGCAACGCTTCGCCAAGGCGCACGCCGCGCCCACTGGCTCCGACGTTCGATTCATCACGCACAGGAGACGCTCACCATGTCCGTCAAGCAACTCTCGTTCGACACCGAAGCCCGCAAGAGCCTGCTCGCAGGCGTTGAAAAGCTGGCCGCCGCCGTCAAGAGCACACTCGGTCCCCGCGGCCGCAATGCCGTGCTGGACAAGAGCTGGGGCGGACCCACCGTGACCAAGGACGGCGTGAGCGTGGCCGAGGAGATCGAGCTGCGCTGCAAGGTGGAGAACATGGGCGCCAAGCTGGTGAAGGAAGCCGCCAGCAAGACCGGTGACGATGCCGGCGACGGCACCACCACCGCCACCGTGCTGGCCGAAGCCATCTTCCGCTGCGGCCTGAAGTACATCACCGCCGGCGCCGAGGCCAACGCCCTGGTGCGCGGCATCCGCAAGGCCGTCACCGTG
>RFQW01000458.1 GCA_009924765.1 Planctomycetota bacterium
ATCGCGCTGCGCACGGTGATGCAGAGCGCGGCCCAGTGACGCCTACGGGCGCTGCTGCACCTTCATCGCGCGCTGGATCGATCCATCCAGCTGCAATGCGGCGGCAGAGCGGTGCATGGCGTTGCCCGCCGCCTCACCCACCGCATAGGTGAACCCATCCTGCACGGCGAACGCGCCCACGCGACCAGCGTGATCCATGGCCAGCACGCCCACCTGATAGTCGTGCGAGCCCGGCACGCGCTCGATCATGCGATGCACCAGCGCCTCGCACGCCTGCTGCGGCGAGTGACCGGCGCGCATCATCTCCACGATCGCGTGTGCGCCCACCGTGCGCAACACCGCCTCGCCAAGGCCCGTGCACACGGCGCCACCCACGCCACGATCGGCATACAACCCTGAACCGATCACGGGCGAATCTCCCACGCGACCGTGCATCTTGAACGCCAGGCCACTGGTGGTGCTGGCCACCGCCATGGCGCCGGACGCATCCAGCGCGATCATGGAGATGGTGTCGTGGTTCTCCACATTCACCACCGGCGCGTATCGGCCTTCCTTTTTCCAGGCTTCCCAGCGCGCGCGCTGTTCATCGTCGAGCGGCGGCTCGTGCACCGTCATGCCCTGCTCGCGCGCGAATCGCTGCGCGCCCTCGCCGACCAGCATCGCGTGCGGCGTGCGCTCCATCACCCACCGCGCCAGACGCACCGGATGCGCCACGCCACGCACGCCCGCCACCGAACCGGCGCGTGCGTCATCGAGCATCACGGCGGCATCCAGCGTCACGATGCCGTCGCGGTCGGGCCAGCCACCCAGCCCCACGCTGCGCTGGCCGTTGGAAAGCTCGGTCAGCATCGAGCCCGCCTCCACCGCGTCGAGGGCCGTACCCCCGGCGCGCATGGCCGCGAGCGCGCAATCGTTGGCGGGCAGACCGTGATCCCATGTGGAAAGCACCTTCATGTGAGCGAGCCTATGGGCCGCTCGGCGGTGCTGATCGCCCAATTGAATGGTTATTGGCCGTGAACCGCCAATGGCACGGCGAAATCAACTGGCTGCCCGGCCAATCCCCAAGCCCGCAAATCCCCACAACTTCCAATTTCGATTCACTTGTTTTTTGCATTTCACCCCGTCCGGGGTATGGTGACTCCGTTCCCCTGGAGTGGTGCGGAAAAGGACTGGAGTTCCCCTATGCGCACCGTTCCCACGTGCGCGGCAATCTGCACCCTTTCGCTTGCCGCGCTTGCATCAGCCGACCTATGTGTTCGACAACGCCGTGTCGTATCAGGCGTTCTGCAACGACATGAATGTCGTCACGCAGACTCAGAACTTCTCGACGTTCTCGGGCAGCTATGTGCCCGGACTGTCGGGCGGCTCGGGCGATTACGCCTGGACCGCAACGGCCGCGAGCGGCGTGTTCGTGGACGCATCCTCCAACGCCCGTACACAGGCACACAGCGACACGCTGGTGTTCACCTTCTCGTCGCCCAATGTGTATTCCGTGGGCGGCAACTTCTTCAACCTGAAGGCTGACGGAACCCAGAAGGACGGGATCATGAAGATCCGCCTTTCGGACGGAACCAACTTCATCCGCACCGTCACCAACACGACCACCTTCAGCGGTTTCGTGAGTGATGGACTGAACATCACCAGCGTCGAGATCAGCCACGCCGGATCGTCGGCGGCGAATTCCTTCGTGGCCTCGAGCGGCTTCAACATCGGCGCCGTGCCGGCGCCGGGCGCCATGGCGCTGGTCGGACTTGCGGGCTTCATCGCCCGCCGACGGCGAGCCTGAGCCGTGCGCGCGGCAGAGGTCTGAACGGGGACCTCC
>RFQW01000459.1 GCA_009924765.1 Planctomycetota bacterium
TTTCATGAAGTGGTCGCGCTTCGGCGCGCCCGTGGCGCTGCTGTTCGCGCCGCTGGTGATTGCGGTGATGGTGCGCATGTATCCCATTCGTGGGCTCAGCCTGCATGCGCTGCACCTGCAGAAGCCGCGGCCATTCGTTGCGGCTGGCTGGCTGAGCGCCGGCATCTTCGTGGCCACGGTGGTGGTGTGGGTGACCGCGCCATTGTGGCCAGCGGGTTGGCGCTCGCCGCAACTCACCGATGGCGGCGTTGCGATCGCGGCGGCCGCCCTGCTGTTCGTGCTGCCTGCGCACGTGCGACCGTGGAAGCCGCTCATGACCTGGCGCGCGGCGGAACGCCTGCCGTGGGGCGTGTACATCCTGTTCGGTGGCGGCCTGTCGCTGGCCGATGCCATGCAACGCACCGGATTGTCGAACGCGATCGGTCAGAGCTTCACCGGGCTCGGTGGATTGCCGGCGATCGCCACGCTGGCCTGCGTGGTGACGGCGCTGGTGTTCGCCAGCGAGATCGCCAGCAACACCGCGCTCACCGCCACGGCCGTGCCCATCCTGGGCGCGCTGGCGCCCGACCTTGGCGTGCCACCCGAGCGACTGGTGATCGCAGCGGCCTTTGCGGCCAGCTACGCCTTCATGATGCCGGTGGGCACGCCGCCCAACGCCATGGTGTACGCAACGGGGCTGGTGCCGCACACCGCCATGATGCGCGTTGGACTGGCGCTGAACCTGCTCGCCATCGTGCTGATCACCGTGATGGCCAGCTGGATGCTGTGATCGGCGCGGCCGCTACTCTACGAATCGAAGGAGCCCCGATGAGCGAAGCACCCAAGCCCGGTACCACCAAGCGCCCCCTGAAGCTGCACCTCGGCGGCTGGGAAGTGAAGGAAGGCTGGACCATCGTGAACGTGGAGGATCGGCCCGGCGTGGACGTTCGCGGCGACTGCCAGGATCTGTCCATGTTCGCCGACGGCAGCGCCAGCGAGGTGTACGCGTCACATGTGTACGAGCACCTGGGCTACGTGACCGAACTGCCCAAGGCCCTGAACGAGGCGGCGCGCGTGCTGATGAAGGGTGGCGTGCTGCGCGTGGCGGTGCCCGACCTGGAGGTGCTGTGCAACCTGTTCCTGCAGACGGCGCACGACCCGGACGCCCAGTTCCATGTGCAGCGCATGATCATGGGTGGACAGTCCGAGCCGCATGACTTTCACAAGACGGGCTTTTCCTTCAACATGCTGCGCGGCATGCTGCAGCACTTCGGATTCCGCGATGTGCGGCGCGTGGCCGGTTTCGGCCTGTTCAAGGACACCTCGGAACTCAGGTTCGGTGATGTGCCGATCAGCCTGAATGTGCAGTGCATCAAGGCTTGATGCCGCGCGTGGGTGTGCGGTTTGCCTAGGCTTGCAGTCACGGCAACGCACATGAAGACACTTCTTCTCACCGTCGGTTCGCATGGCGACGTGCATCCATTCATGGACATCGCGGCTGCGCTGCAGCGCGCGGGGCATACGGCCACGCTTGCCACCAATCCGCACTACCAGCCGCAGATCCAGGGCAGTGGGCTGGCGTTCGCGGCGCTGGGCGAGCCCATGGACATCCGCGACGTGATCCGCGAGCAGCCGGTGATGGACAGCGTGCGCGGGCCGCTGACCGTGATGCGCACGCTGCTGCTGCCCGAGGTGCCCGCGCTGGTGCAGCGCATGCGCGAACTGATCCACGAGTTGAAGCCCGATGTGGTGGTGCTGAAGGTGGAGGAGGGTCGCGATGTGCGCCTGACCTTCACGCGCGACGCGATCGCCACGATCCTGAAGAGCGCGCCGGCCGATG
>RFQW01000460.1 GCA_009924765.1 Planctomycetota bacterium
GGTGCGCAGGCAGCACTCCTCGAGCAGGGTGGCGACGCGGCGACGGCGCAGCGACAGCTCCGCCTTGATCTCGGCCTTGCGCTCGTCGCTCACGGCCGGGTTGTCGAGCTGCGACCACTGCTTCTCGTTGATGTCGAGCAGCTTGGTGATGGTCTCCACGTTCACCGGGATGCGCGCGGCGATCTTGTCCTTGGCATTCACCTCGGCGGTGCTGATGCGCATGGTGCGGTCGAAGGGCAGCTGGCCGGCATGCACCAGGCGCAGCGTTTCCACGGCCTGACGCGCCACGTAGTCGCTCTCCAGCGTCTTGCGACGGAAGATCATGCGCGTGGTCTCGATCTTCTTCGCCAGACGGATCTCCTGCTCGCGGGTGAGCAGGGGAATGGTGCCCATCTGGGTCAGGTACATGCGGATGGGATCATCGATGCGCTTGGAACCCTGCTCGGCGAGCGCCTGCTCGACCACCGCCTGGGCCTCTGCGTCATCGAGGATGTCATCATCCATGTCCTCCTCGTCCGGACCTTCCTCGCCGTCGGCCTTCTTGGCCTTGGCGGGCTTGGCCGGCTTCACCGGCTTGGGTGCCGGCACGGGCGCGATGGACGCGGGCACGTGCTTCTCGCGCTGGCGGCTCTTGGGCTCGTCGCGCTGGAACTTGAGGTTGGTCTGCAGCGGCGCGTAGAACTTGATCCACTGGTTGCGCCGCATCTCGGGCTCGTCGACCATCTCGATGCCGAGCTCGTTGATGAGCACGAACAGCTCGTCGATCTTCTCGGGATCGACGAACTCGTCTGGCAGGCAGGTGTTGAGCTCCTCGTAGCAGATCCACTTGCGGCGGCTGCCAACTTCCACGAGGCGCTTCAGAACCTTGTCAAGATCGGTGACGGCGAGGCTCACGAGGGGGTCTCCATTCGGTGTGAATCCGCAGGAATCGTTCCAGCGGTTGCGTTGCGGGCGTCGCTTCGAACAGGTCGGGCGATCGCCCCGGGGCGGTGACCCTCCCGGCGAAGGCGATCCATGACGGCCACCAGGGTGGTGTCATCGAGCGCTTTCCGGGAGGAAAGTGGGGTTTCCGCACTTTGGCGGAGGATTCGGTCAAGGTCTGAGGCTGCAGCCTGCAGGCTCTGCAAGGCATCGGCCGACTCCATGCGTCGGCTTCCGGTTTCGTACAGCTCAAAGGCCAAAAGTTTGATGGTAGGCACGCCGGCATCGGCTCCGATGTCCTGCACATGGAAGGACTTACCAGACTCGATCCGGGCGGCCAGCAGGGTCCACAGCTGGCGATGGTCGGGGTGGTCGAAGTGGTCTTCGGCGAAGGCTTCGGCCAAGGGCATGGAGCCGGCATCGCCGACAACCACGCGCACATCGGCGCGATCGCTCATGCCAAGCACGGCGGCCAGGAAGTTGCGCTCGGCGGTGTGGCGGGCGCGGTAGCGCGGCGCGGTAGGGGTTTCGGTCGCGGGGGCCTGCACCGTCACGGGGGCTTCGGTCGCGTTGGTCACGCGCGGCGTGGGCATGCTGGCCATCAGCGTGGCCACGGGCACCTGCACCATCTCCGACAGCGCGTTCAGCACGAACTGCTTGCGCAGCGGATCCACGCTTCGGAAGCCGAGCTCGCCAAGCTTCTGAAGAAGTCCCTGCAGGCGCTGCTGCTGTCCAGACATGCCGCTGGCACCGCGCAGGTCGGCGCGGAAGCGGCGCACCATCCAGGCCAGCGCGTCTTCGCCGGCCTCGATCGCCTGATCGAATTCGGCGCGTCCGCCTTCGCGGGCGAGCAGTTCGTCGGCATCGAGACCATCCGGCAGCTTGGCGATGCGCAC
>RFQW01000047.1 GCA_009924765.1 Planctomycetota bacterium
GCGAACGGGGTCTCTGGCAGGCCTGCCACGCCGGGCTCGCAGGCGAACAGGCTTCCCGCAAGTGGTTCACGCAGCAGATCGTCCGGCTTCAGCGTCTCGCGGGCGCTGCTGATGTACAGCGTGGTGAGGTTCGGGCCACCGAAGGCGCAGCTGGTGCCGCGACTCGCGGCAAAACGCACTTCGCGCTCGGGTTTGCCGCTGGGGTCGTATCGCACGATGCGACCGCCGCCCACATGCGCGCTCCACACGAAACCTTGCGCGTCCACGGTGAGGCCATCCGGAAATTCACCACCCTTGGGATCCAGCGTCACGAACGGGCGACGATTCGAGATCTCGCCGCTCGCCAGATCGAAGTCGTAGGCGAACACGCCGTAGCGAAAGCTTTCGGTGTGATACATGGTGCGGTTGTCCGGACTCCAGCCGGTGCCGTTGGAGCAGATGACCTGCTCGCGCTTGCGCGCCACCTGGCCCGCACCCTCGAAGCGGTACAGGCTGCCGGTGGGCGCCATCCATTCCTGGTCGCCCATGGTGCCGGCCCAGAGACGGCCCGCGCGATCGCACTTTGCGTCATTGAAGCGGTTGTCCGGCTTGTCCGACTCCGGATTGTCCGCGCGCGTCACCGTGCCGGTGTTCCAGTCCATGAAGGCGAACGCCTTGCGCAGTGTCAGCACCAGCCCGCCTCCTCGACGCAGGTTCACGCTGGTCACGATGTCGTCGATGGCGACGAAGGTGTTGTGCCCGGTGCGCGGGTCGAATCGCTGCACGCGATTGCGGCGGATGTCGACCCAGTACAGCATGCCCATGGTGGGGCACCAGATCGGCGACTCGCCCACGATCGAGTCGTCCTTCCAGATGCATTCCGCGGTGATGGTGTTCATGACGCGTGGTCTCTCCGCGGAACAGGTGTGGTGGAACGCATGACGGATGTGCCGTGGATGTGGGGCGCCGTGCGGATGCTGGCGATGCCACCCGCGCACACGAGCAGGATGCCGAGCAGCGCGGTCATGTCCAGCGCCTCGTGCCACACGATCCAGCCGATGACGCCGGAGAACACCACCACCGAATAGTTGAATGGTGCCAGCTGCGCGGCGCTTGCATGGCGATACGCCATGATGATGAACAGTTGCGCCAGCGCCATGCCCACGCCCACGCCGCCCAGCAGCCACCACTCGGTCCGCGTGGGCACGCACCACTGCATGGCCGCGAACGGCGCCGCCGCGATCGTGGAGATGAGGAAGTAGTAGAACAGGATGGCCTGGGATGAATCGGTGGGAGCGAGCTGATTCACGCTCACCAGCGCCATGGCCGAGCACGCGCCCGCGCCCAGCGCCAGCAACGCCGCGGGGTTGTGCATCAGTTCGGCGCTCGGTCGGAGGATCAGCACCACGCCGGCGAATCCCACCAGCAGGCTCACGATCATCGCCGGACCGACGGGCGTGCGCACCCAGGGCAGCGCCACCAGCGGAATGAACAGCGGCGCCGTGTTGGTGAGCAGCACGTCGTCCACCAGCGTCATGCGCTGCACGGCGATGAAGAACAGCGCCTGCGACGCGAGTCCGGTGAAGGCGCGCAGCAGGTGCATCGGAAGCCGGCTGGTTCGCAGCGGCGCCAGCCCTCCACGCAGCAGCAGCGGTGCCAGCAGCACCAGGCTGATGCCGCTCTGGAAGAACACCATCTGTCCGATGGGAACGCCGCCCGCCGCCTTGCCGAAGGCGCTCATCACCGCCACGCACAGGAAGGCCAGCACGATCAGCGCGATGCCCTTGCCCAGGCCGTGCTGCGCCGCCGGTGCGTTCACCGCGTGCGCTCGAGCAGGTGATCGCCCACGCGCAGCGCGTTGGCGATGATGGTGAGCGACGGGTTCACGGCACCGCTGGAGCAGAAGAACGAGCCGTCCACCACGTAGAGGTTGTCCACGTCATGGGCACGACAGTTGGTGTCCAGCACGGAACTGCGCGGATCGGTGCCGAACCGGCAGGTGCCGTTCTGATGCCCCACGCCCTCGAGCGGAATGCGCTTCTTCAGGTACAGCTCGTGCGGCACCACATGCGCGCCCTCGACGCGCTTCAGCACATCGGTCCAGCGATCCATCAGCCGCGTGAAGGCCTCGGTGTTGTTGGGCGTGTAGCTGAGCTTGATGCCCTGACCCGGGATCCACTCCACGCGGTTGTTCGCGTCGGGCAGATCCTCGGCGGTCAGCCACCACGGCACCGCGCGGGCCGCCATCTCCTCGAGCACCATGCCCGGCGTGAACCACGGCGCATCGCCGCGCATCATCTCGTGGTGGAACGAGCCGATCAGCTGGATGCCGCCCATCGGAAAATCGAATCCGGGCTCGCCGAAGTAGAAGTCGTTCACCGCGAAGGTCTTCTGGTAGCGGCTGGGATTGTGCTTGGTGGCGTGGATCGACAGGATGGCGCCCGCCTGATGGAACATGAAGTTGCGTCCCACCTGGTCGGAACTGTTGGCCACACCCTTCGGGTGCGTGGCACAGGCGCTTCGCAGCAGCAACGCCGCCGAGTTGATGGCGCCGCACGACACGATCACCACATCGCCGCTGAACAGCTGCGTTTCGCCGCCGGCGATCTGCGCCTCCACCTGCTTGATCTGCCGCCCATCCGCGCTTGGGATCAGCCGCAGCACGTGCGCCTGCGTGACCAGCGTCACGTTCGACTCGCGATGGATCGGTCGCACGCAGTTCACGTCGGCATCGGCCTTGGCATCCACCATGCACGGATAGCCGTCGCAGGTGTCGCAGCGGATGCACGGGCTGTCGACCATGTTCTTCTCGTCCAGCTTCAGGCCGATGGGAACCGGGAAGGGGTGGTGGCCCAGCTTGCGCACGCCGTCGAACAGTTCCTGGATGCGCGGCTCGTTGCTGACCGCGGGGTACGGGTACGGGCTCGAACTCGGCGGTTCGGTGGGATCGGTGCCGCGCGCGCCGTGCACGTCGAACAGCGTCTCGGCCTCGGTGTAGTAGGGCTCGAAGTCCGCGTATCGAAGCGGCCACGCCGGCGACACGCCACCCTTGTGCTGCAGCACCTCGAAGTCGCGCTCACGCAGGCGGAACAGCGCGGCGCCGTACACCTTGGTGTTGCCGCCCACCCAGTACCCGGTGCCGGGATGCAGCGGCTTGCCGTCCTTGTCCTGCCACACCTCGGTGGTGTGGTAGCGGTTCTTCAGGAACACCTGCGTGGTGCTCCAGTTCTCCTTCTCGCGCGGCAGGAATCCGCCGCGCTCCAGGATCAGGATGCGCTTGCCGGCCTTGGCCAGACGGTGCGCGATGGTGCCGCCACCCGCGCCGGTTCCGATGATGATGAAGTCGTAGTGGGTGGTGTTCATGCGGGGCTCATTGCTCGTGGTAATCGCGGATCAGGCCGCCGTCCACGAAGAACGTGGAGCCGGTCATGTACGCGGCATCGTCGGAGGAGAGGAACGCGGCCAGGCCCGCGACATCGTCGGGCGTGCCCAGGCGTCCCAGCGGAATCTTGGACTCGAGCAGCTTCATCAGCTGCGGGTTGTTCAGCAGCGCCTTGTTGATCGGCGTGGCGATGGCGCCCGGCGCGATGTTGTTCACGGTGATGCCCAGCGGCCCCAGTTCCACCGCCAGGTCGCGGCACAGCATCTTCAGGCCGCCCTTGCTGGCGCAGTAGGTGGAGAAGTGGGGGAAGGCCATCTCCTCGTGCACCGAGCTCATGTTGATGATGCGTCCCGGGCGGTTGGTCTGGCGCAGGTGGTTCACGAAGTCCTGCGTGATGAAGAACGTGCCGCGCAGGTTGATCTGCATCACGAAGTCGTACTCGGCCTCGGTCACGTTCCAGAAATCGTTGCGCTTCTCCACGCCGGCGTTGTTCACCAGGATGTCGATCTTGCCCATCGCCGCCACGCCCTCCGCGATCACGCGTCGGTCATCGGCCGGGTTGGCCAGATCGCCCGCCACGGCATGCACGCGGCGCCCGAGCGCCTTGATCGCGTCCACGGTCTGCTGCGCGCTTTCGCCGATCACGCGATCGTCCACGATCACGTCGGCGCCCTCCTTGGCGAGACGAATGGCCACGGCCTGGCCAATGCCCTGCCCGCTTCCGGTGACGAGTGCGACCTTGCCTGCAAGTTTCATCGATGGATCCTCCGTTGATGTGCGATGCGATCGGACGGTGGGATCGTAGTGGCGGGCGCGCGTGTGCATGCGCGCATCGGTTGCGCACTTCGCAAAATGAAAGCGCCCGTCGCGCAGGGCGACGGGCGCTTGTGTTCAGGGTGCGTGAAGAACTCAGGCCTTGGCAGGTTCGGCCGCCGGAGCGGTCTTCACCGACTTGAAGGTGAGGTGATCCTTGCCCTCGTCGCGGGTCACGTGCACGGTGTCGCCGCTGCCGGCCTCGCCGGTGAGCAGGTTCTCCGCAAGCGGATCCTCAACGAACTGGCTCAGCGCGCGACGCAGCGGACGGGCGCCGAAGTCGGGGTTGTAGCCCTTGTCGATCAGGAAGTCCTTCGCGGGCTGATCGATCTCCAGGGCCATGCCCTTCTCCACCAGGCGCTTGCGCACCTTGGCCAGCTCGAAGTCGATGATGTGGTTCAGGTCGTCCTTCACCAGCGGGCGGAACACGATCAGGTCGTCGAGACGGTTGATGAACTCGGGGCGGAAGAACTTCTCCACCTCGCTCGTCAGCGCCTTCTTCATCTTCTCGTAGTCCTGCACCTCGGCGCGCTTGGTGAAGCCGAAGCTGCTGCCGCCCTTGATCACGTCCGCACCCAGGTTGCTGGTCATGATCACGATGCAGTTGCGGAAGTCGATGTGCCGGCCGAACGAGTCGGTCAGGCGGCCTTCTTCCATGATCTGCAGCAGCATGTTGAAGATGTCGGGGTGACCCTTCTCGACTTCGTCGAGCAGCACCACGGCGTACGGACGACGGCGGATGCGCTCGGTGAGCTGGCCGCCCTCCTCGTAGCCCACGTAGCCCGGAGGCGCGCCGATCAGGCGCGACACGTTGTGCTTCTCCATGTACTCGCTCATGTCGAGCGTGATCATGGCCTCGGCGTCACCGAACATGAACTCGGCGATCGCCTTGGCGAGCAGCGTCTTGCCCACGCCGGTGGGGCCCAGGAACAGGAAGCAGCCCATCGGACGCTTCGGATCCTTCAGGCCCGAGCGGGCCTTGCGGATCGCGCGGCTGACGGCCTTCACGGCCTCGTCCTGACCCACGACGGTCTTGTGCAGTTCGGCCTCGAGCTGCAGGAGGCGTGCGCTCTCCTCCTTCTCCAGGCGGGTCAGCGGAACGCCGGTCATCTTGCTCACGACCTCGGCGATCACTTCCTCGTCCACCGTGCCGGTGGTCTCGTTCATGCGATCGCGCCAGTCCTGCTGCAGCTTCTCCTTCTCCTTGCGGAGCTTCTCGGCCTGGTCGCGCAGTTCGGCGGCCTTCTCGTAGTCCGCGCCCTTCACCGCCTCGTCCTTCTCGACGGACAGCTTCTCGATGCGGGTCTCCAGGTCGGCCAGATCGGGCGGCTTGGCCATGGTGCGCAGGCGCAGGCGGGCACCCGCCTCGTCCAGCACGTCGATGCTCTTGTCCGGCTGCACGCGGCCCGGGATGTAGCGGCCCGACAGGTCCACCGCGGCCTTCAGCGCCTCGTCGGTGTAGATCACGCGGTGGTGCGTGGCGTACTTCTCGCGCAGGCCCTTCAGGATCTCGATGGTCTCGGCGGGGCCCGGGGGCTCCACGGCGATCGACTGGAAGCGACGCTCGAGCGCCGCGTCCTTCTCGATGTACTTGCGGTACTCGTCGAAGGTGGTGGCGCCCACGCACTGGATCTCGCCGCGCGCCATCGCGGGCTTCAGCACGTTGCTGGCGTCGATGGCGCCTTCGGCACCACCGGCACCCACCAGGGTGTGCAGCTCGTCGATGAACAGGATGATGTTCTTCGCGCGACGCACCTCGTTCATGACGGCCTTGATGCGCTCCTCGAACTGGCCGCGGTACTTGGTGCCGGCCACCATCATGGCCAGATCCAGCACCACCAGGCGCTTGTCGTGAAGCAGGTCGGGCACGGTCTGGCTGACGATCTGCTGCGCCAGTCCTTCCACGATCGCGGTCTTGCCCACGCCGGCCTCGCCCAGCAGCACCGGGTTGTTCTTGGTGCGGCGGCACAGCACCTGCACCAGGCGCTCGATCTCCTGCGCGCGGCCGATCACGGGGTCCAGTTCGCCGTTGCGGGCCAGTTCGGTCAGGTCACGACCGAAGCTGTCCAGCGCGGGGGTCTTGCTCTTGCCACGGCGTGCCGCGCCGGGGGCGGGCTCGCTGGCCTCGGGGCCGGCGCTCTCGGCGGCGGCCTGCGGGTTCTCCTGTTCGCTGTCGCCGCCCGCGCCGAGCAGGTTCAGCACCTCCTCGCGGACTTCCTCCAGCTTCAGGCCCAGGTTCAGCAGCACCTGCGCGGCCACGCCATCCTGCTCGCGCAGAAGGCCCAGCAGCAGGTGCTCGGTGCCCACGTAGTTGTGGTTCAGGTTGCGCGCTTCCTCGATGGCGTACTCGATCACCTTCTTGGCGCGGGGGGTCTGGGGCAGCTTGCCCATGGTCACCATCTCGGGGCCGCTCTTCACGAGCTTCTCCACCTCGAGGCGCACCTTGCGCAGGTCGATGCCGAGGTTCTTCAGCACGTTGGCGCCCACGCCACTGCCTTCCTTCACCAGGCCGAGCAGGATGTGCTCGGTGCCGATGTACTCGTGGTTGAAGCGCTGGGCTTCCTGGTTGGCCAGGGCCATCACCTTGCGGGCACGATCCGTGAGACGTTCAAACATCGAAAGAGACCTCCTGAGGAACGGGGGATCGACGCGATCCTGACCTTCCTTGAGCGATGGTAGCCGGATAGGATGATTTCGTGAGCCGAGCATCCACTTTTTGCCTCGCCGTCCTGCTTGCCTTCTTGGGCGTTTCGGGTCCGTCGTGGGCGCAGGGCCTGCAGCAGGCCCCCGTGCCCATCCGGGTGAAGCAGGTCGATGGAAAGGCGGTCAACGGCACGATTTCCGCGTGGGACGCGAGCGGCTGCACGGGTGAGTTCGGTCGCGTGGAGTGGGCCAACCTGAAGGGCGCCGACGCCAACCGCATCCTGCGCAAGCTGGTGAACGAGAAGGACGCCGCGCAGATGCTGCTGCTTGGGCGCGCGCTGCTGAGCACCGAGGATGGCCAGAAGCTTGGCGAGACGGCGCTGCGCGAGGCGGCGCGCCTGGATGGCCAGCAGAAGGAAGCGTTGGACGCCGCGCGCGCCGAGGGGCTGGAGGCTGGTCGCAAGGCCGCCGAGCGACGCGTGCGCGATGCGCTGCCGCAGGGGCGTGATGGCAGCACCTTCGAGTCGTGGCCCATCGCCACGGCCGAGGAGCGCACCAAGGCGCTGATCGACATGAAGCACGACGCCGAGCAGGCGTTGACCGGCGTGCGCATGCGCTGGACCTGGGTGGAGACCGACTTCTGGGTGGTGTATGCCGACCTGAACAACCGCGAGGTGCGCGAGCTGGGCCGGCGCATGGACAACATGTACCGCAAGGTGGCCGAGATGATGGCGCTGCCCAAGGACGTGAACATCTTCCATGGCAAGGGCGTGTGCATCGTGTCGGGCGAGGAGCGCATGTTCCGCGCCATCGAGCAGGCACTGTTCGGAACCATGCCGCTGCCGGGCTGCATCGGCATCTGCCACATGATGGGCCCCAAGGTCATGGTGAACGCCTACCGCGACCCAGACGATGATCACTTCATGGCCACCCTGGTGCACGAGGCCACGCACGGCGTCATGCATCGCTACGGCACGGCGGCGCAGTTGCCGCTGTGGGCGGAGGAGGGCTACGCGGAGTTCGTGGCCGCGCGCAGCTTCGACAGCTCACCGGTGGATGCCGGGCGACGCCCGCAGGGCGAGCAGTTCATCCGCAGCGGCAATGCCACGCTGCCTCTGTTCCAGAGCGATGGTCGCGATGGCAACTGGCCCGGCGACAACGCCGTGGGCTACGCCATCGGCTACCTCACCGTGAAGCTGATGATCGACCAGAAGGGCGACACCTTCGGCGAGTGGGTGAAGGACATCAAGACCGGCATGCCGTGGGAGCAGGCGCTGCTGAAGCACTTCCACATGACGCCCCAGCAGATGGCGCAGGCCGTGGAGCGGTACTACGCCGACCGCACAGCGAGCACCGAAGCCGCACCCTGATCGAAGAATTCCTGCGCGTGGCGCCGGCGTTCAGCCGGCCACCTTGCCATCCACCAGATGCACGATGCGGTCGGCGCGCGCCGCCACCGCGGGGTCGTGCGTGACCATGGCGATCGACAGGCCCTTGCGGTGCAGCTGCGCGATCATGTCCAGGATCTCGCCGCCCGTGCGCGCATCGAGGTTGCCGGTGGGCTCGTCGGCCAGCAGCACGCGCGGCTGGTTCGCCAGCGCGCGCGCGATCGCCACGCGCTGACGCTCGCCGCCGCTGAGTTCACGCGGTCGGTGCTGCATGCGGTTCGACAGGCCGAAGCCCTGCAGCAGTGCGCTCACGCGCTCACGCGCCTCGGCACGCACCGCCGGCCAGCCGGTGATGCCTGCGGCCACCTTGCAGGGCAGCAGCGCGTTCTCGAGCACGTTCAGTTCGGGCAGCAGGTGATAGAACTGGAACACGAAGCCGACGGAGCGATTGCGATAGTGGTTGCGCGCGCCGCCGCGCAGCCCGGCCACCGCGTTGCCCTCGAACCACAGCCCGCCGCTGCCGGCGTCGGGTTCATCGAGCAAGCCGAGCAGGTGCAGCAGGGTGCTCTTGCCGCTGCCCGAACT
>RFQW01000461.1 GCA_009924765.1 Planctomycetota bacterium
CGTGATGGCTCGAACCGGATTGCCGCTTCGCACCAGCAGCCCGATCAGCAACCGTCTCGCCTCCTCAGATTGTGGGCTCGATCGCAGATACCCCTCCATCAACGCCACCGCGGCAGGCAGGTCGTTTCGATCGAGAAGCAGGTCCTTCTTTACGCGAAGCGCTGGCATGTAGGTAGACAGCAACGCGAGTGCCTTGTCGGCTGATGCCTCGGCGCTGGCGAGCATGGCGGGATCGCGCGTACGCAGATACATGCCGCGCTGCGCGTCGGCGAGGCCCGACCATGCGATGTAGTTGTTGGGCGCCAGATCCGCGGCCTTGCGGTACGTCTGGATCGACTTGTTGAACGCCTCCACGGCCTTGGTCGCGTCACCCGCAATCAGCGCGTTCTCGCCGCGGCCGATCAACGAAGCGGCGCGCAGCATCTCGATGGTCGGGTTGGTCTTGGCAAGCACCTTCTCGGCGAGGTCTGCGTACTTCTCGGAAGCCTCATAGTCACGCAGGTTCTGGCAGATCTCCGCAAGCCGCAACGCCAGGCCGGCCTGCCGCTCACCGGTCACCACCTCCATGACGGGCTCCAGTGCCTCGCGTGCACGACTCCACTGCTGGCGTGAGAACCAGAAATCGGCGATCTGGATGTCGACATCGCGCAGCGCGGGATCCTGTTGCTTTCGCGCCTCGTTGAACGCCTCGACGGCGAGTTCAGGGCGACCCATCTCGGCCTGGAAGGCACCAAGCGATACCCACAGCAACTTGCTGTTGCCCGCACCCGCCTTGGCGATGTCAGCCCGCAACGAGTCTTCGCCATCCTTCACCTTGCCATAACGCGCCTTGGCGCGCGCCTTCATCAGCGCGAGCGACGCATCGGTCGGATCGGCGCTCTGCAACAACTCGACGATTTCGAGGCCCAGACTCAGGTTGGCCTGCGCCGCCGCCTGCAGTTCCTGCTGACGCTTCAGTGGCGTCATGGCCTGCAACTGGTCGTTGGAGAACTTGCGCTTTCCGTCACCGTCAATCATCAGTTCAAGGTCGGCTGGCGAATTCAGCAACGTGCGCGCAAGCGCCATCGAGTTCTCGCGGAAGCCGGGCATGTCCTTGAACAAACGACGGCGCATGGCCACCGCGCCGGTGCGATCGCCCACTTCGCTCTCGATGCCAAGCCACGCGTTCATCACGTCGCGATTGGTCGGATTGGCGCGGGAGAGTTCCCGAAGGATCTCGAGGGCACGCGTGCGCTCGCCGCCGCGATCGAGCAACTGTGCGTACAGGCGTGCCGTCACCACATCGTTGGGTCGACGCTCGTAAGCGGCCTGCATGGCTTCCTTCGCCTCGTCGAGCTTTCCGCTGCGCTCGTACATCAGGCTGATCTGTCGCAATAACGTGGGCGTCCGCTCGCCTGCCTTCTCGGCATCGAGCAGCGCCTGCATGGAGGCATCCACCTTGTTCTGGGCCAGCAGTGAACGCGAGCGCAGTGTGGCGGCCAATGCGCGCTCGCCCGACGACTCCGCGGAGGCGGCGAAACGCTCAATCGCATTCCAGTCAGACTGATTCACTGCCGAAATCGTGGCACGCTCGAGCACCATCTCCTCGCCCGGCGCCGCCTTCAGGGCGGCTTCAAGCGCCTCCGGCAGTGCGGACGTGGTCCGCTCCTGGGACTTCTTGAACATCGCCGCATCCGCTTCCGCCAGACCCGGCCGTGCAAGCATCTCCTTCAGGCGATCCTGCAGATCGGCGAGCGTGAGGTACTTGTAGATGGCGGCGAGCTTCGGATCGGGGTACTGCAGACGCACGACCTCGATGGCTCGGTC
>RFQW01000462.1 GCA_009924765.1 Planctomycetota bacterium
TTTTGCGCGTATACCGGTTTAGCAAACCAGCGCCTTCGGCCACTCGGCCACCTGTCCAGCATTCCACCGGCCAAAGGCCGGCGGGCCGAACAGTGTAGCGAACCCATCCGCTCCCCGCGAAACGGAAAAACCGCACGCGACGGCCGATGAATGGCCGCATTCGCGCATGCCTCGCACGCGGGCCGATAGGCTGAGGCGCCCATGCTCTCCTCCACCCTGCTCGCTCTGGCCGACGCCGCCGCCACCAACGATGGATGGTGGTCGTGGGCACAGCACGAACTGCCGCGCCTGTTCACAGCTCGACGGCTTCCTGCTGGACATGGTGCATTCCGTGGGCGCATGGACCTATCTGGTGCTCTTCCTGATCGTGTTCTGTGAGACCGGGCTGGTGATAACGCCCTTCCTGCCCGGCGACTCGCTGCTGTTCGCGGCCGGTGCCGTGTGCGCCGTGCCCGACAGCCCCGTGCGCGTGGAACTCATGGCGCCCCTGCTGTTCGTCGCGGCGCTGCTGGGCGACAACCTGAACTACCACCTGGGGCGATTCGCTGGGCCCCGCGCCTTCAGCGGCCGCATCCGCTTCCTGAACCCCACGCATCTTGAGAAGACGCAGAAGTTCTTCGTGAAGCATGGCGGCAAGGCCGTGGTGCTGGCGCGCTTCGTGCCGATCGTGCGCACCTTCGCGCCCTTCGTTGCGGGCATCGGCGCCATGCGCTACCGCACATTCCTTGCATTCTGCCTGCTGGGCGCCGCGCTGTGGGTGGGGCTGTTCCTCACCGCGGGCTGGGCCTTCGGCAACATGCCGTGGGTGAAGGCCAATTTCAGCAAGGTGGTGCTGGCCATCATCGTGCTCAGCCTGATGCCGATCGCGATCGAGTGGTGGAAGCACCGCGCCGAAGTTCGACGCGAAGCGACCCAGGTCCAGTCGTGAGATGTTCGCGCCTCAGCTGATCGCCGCCGTGCCTGCCTCAACCGCATCCGCCATCCTGCTTCCGGTCACCGATCACCTGCCGTTGCTCGGAGGCTTCATGGCCGTGGTGCTCGGCCTGCTGGTGGCGGATCTCACGTTGTTCCACCGCAATCCAAAGCCGGTCGGCTGGCTTGCCGCGGCCGGGGGCGTGGCGTTCTGGGTGGTGCTGGCGCTGCTGTTCAACGCGGGGCTGTTCGTGTTCATCGATGGCTGGCTACGCGCGCATCCGCAACCGCTGCTGAACGCCGGCCTGCTGACGGCCGACGCCATGGCGAGCCCGAGCGATGTGGCGCTCGCCGCCTCGAACGCCGCCTTCGATCTGTCGGTGCAGTGGCTGGCCAGCTACGTGATCGAGATGTCGCTGAGCGTGGACAACCTCTTCGTGTTCGTGGTGGTGCTGCGCTACTTCGCGGTGCCCGCGGCCCTGCAGCACCGCGTGCTGTTCTGGGGCATTCTGGGTGCCATCATCATGCGCGCGGTGTTCATCGGCGCCGGCGTGGCCGTGATGCATCGCTTCGAGTGGGTGGCCGGCGTGTTCGGCGCATTCCTGCTGTTCACGGGCCTGAAGATGGTGGCTCC
This sequence comes from Planctomycetota bacterium, assembly GCA_009924765.1. Classification (GTDB taxonomy): domain Bacteria; phylum Planctomycetota; class Phycisphaerae; order Phycisphaerales; family SM1A02; genus SYAC01. The sequence goes on from RFQW01000462.1 coordinate 1,547, forward strand.
CAGCCGCGGCGATGGGCACATGGTGGACCCTGGGCGCACCGTGGGATTCCGCCTGATGAAGCTGATCCTTCCCCTGCACCGCGAATTCGACGGCACGCACTTCTTCTCCAGGGCCAACGGCCGCATCGTGGCCACTCCGCTGCTCGGCGCGTTGGTGGTGATCGAGTTCAGCGACGTGGTGTTCGCGGTGGACAGCGTGCCCGCGGTGCTGGCCATCACGCGCGAACCATTGCTGGCCTTCACCAGCAACATCGC
>RFQW01000463.1 GCA_009924765.1 Planctomycetota bacterium
GATCTATCGAAGCGATCGCGCGAACCCGCTTGGTCGCACCGAACTGTGGAGCGTGCCGGTGGTGGGCGGGCCGTCGAAGCCGCTTGGCATCGGCGAGGGTTCGCTGGCCAGCATCGACGCGGCCACCGGTCGCATGGCGTTCACGCCGTGGAGCAACGAGAACTGGAGCTGGAAGCGCTATCGCGGCGGCACCGCGCCCGATCTGTGGATCACCGACGCGGAGCGCAAGAACTTCACGCGGCTCACCAAGACCGCGGAGAACGAGCTGTTCCCGATGTGGCTGCAGGGTCGCGTGTGGTTCCTGAGCGACGCAGATGGACGCATGAACCTGTGCAGCGTTGCCGCCGATGGCAGCGACCGCAAGCAGCACACCACCTTCGCCGCCAACGAGCTGGAGCCGCGCTGGGCGAAGGCCGATCCAGGCAAGGAAGGTTCGCGCATCGTGTTCACGCGTGGCGCAGACGTGGTGCTGTTCGACACGAAGGATGGCGCGCAGCGCACGCTGGACCTGCGGCTGATCGGTGACCGCTTCGCGGATCGCCAGCGTCAGCGGCCCGCCACCGAGAGTGCGTCGGGGCTGTCGCTTTCGCCGGGAGCCGATGCACTGCTGATCGAGAGTCGCGGCGAGTTCGCCGTGGTGCCGCTGGCGAGCGCGGGCCATCGCGTGCTGAGCGGCCTGCAGGCACCCAACACCTCGGGCAAGCGTGAGCGCGGCGCCGCGTGGCTGGATGCGTCCACCATCGCCTATGTGACCGAGCATGACGACGGATACGCCATCGTGGCGCGCGACCTGGGCGACACCGAGAGCGGCGAGAGCGTGCTGGCCACCTGTGCGGTGTGGCCCATGGATCCGGTGGCGAGCCCGGATGGCGCGTTCGTGGCCTTCGGCGACAAGACCGGCGTGCTGCGATTGGTGAACGTGGACAGCGGAGCCATCACCGAGATCGACCGAAGCGAGAACGGCGTGATCCGCGACTGTCGATTCAGCCCCGACGGTGCGTGGCTGGCGTGGCAGCGGCCGCTGACCAACGGGTTTGCGCAGATCGTGGTGCGGGAGATTGCGTCGGGCAAGACCGGCGCGATCGGCAGCGGCATGACCAACGACATGTCGCCGCGATGGGATCCGGCCGGCGCGTACCTGTACTTCCTGTCGGATCGCCACATCGATCCGGTGATGGACGGCATGGAGCTGAACTTCGCGAACGTGAACACCACCACGGTGTGCGCGATGCCGCTGAAGGCTTCCACACCGCCGCCGTTCGCCGCCGAGGCTGCCGAAGCGGATTTCGATCTGGAGGCGTGGGCCACGGGCAAGTTGGGTGCGTGGGCCGCTGCTGCCGCCACGCATGCGGGCGAACACGAGGCGGAAGCGAAGGGTGCCGCATCGAAGGGCGCAGCCGAAGTGGAGAAGCATGATGCGGATGCGGATGACGATGAAGGCCCGAGCGCGCCGTTCGCGATCAGCGTGGATCTGGACGGCATGGCGGACCGCGTGACGGTGCTTCCGGTGACGCCCGGCAACTTCGATGCCATGGAGGCGGCTGCGGGCGCTGTGCTGGTTGGACGACGACCTCTCGAAGGTGTTGCCAGCGAGCCGTGGCCGGCGCCACCGCTGGGCAAGGGTGGAACGCACCTGGAGCGGTTCGACATCGCGCAGCAGAAGTCTTCACCCGTGCTGGAGAAGCCCATCGAGGCGTGGGTGATGGATGGGACGGCCGCGCAGGTGGTGGTGTGGGATGGCGAGCACATGGCCATGGTTGCACCCACGGGCGGTGAGCCAACCGAACTGGGAC
>RFQW01000464.1 GCA_009924765.1 Planctomycetota bacterium
GGCGGGCGTGGCGCGCTTCAGCATGTCGCGCGCCTTGGCAAGCACCTCGCCGGGCAGGATGCGCTTGAGGCACTGGTTGTCACCGTCGCAGGGCGAACTACGGTGGTTGTAGGCGGTCAGGCATGGCGCGCACGGCAACGCGGTGAAGAAGGCGTGCGCGTGCGGACTCCAGCTGCGATACAGCGTCGGCGTTTCCGGCCCGAAGAACACGATGGTCTGGATGGGCGTCATGGCCGCGAACTGACCAGGGCCGCCGTCGTTGGTGATCAGCATGCTGGCGCGATGGAACAGCGTCATCAGATGGCGCACCGAACGGGTGTAGCCGGCCAGGTTCACGCAGTGCACGTCGTTGTCGCACGCGGCGCGCAGCTGGTCACCCAACGCGCGGTCATCTGGCATGCCGATGATGCCAACCGCGAAGCCATCGGACAGCAGGCCTTGGGCCACCTGCACGTAGTGCTGCAGCGGCCACGCGCGAATGGGCAGCAGACCACCGCTTGGGTACAGCAGCACCAGCGGCTTGCCCAGCAGCGATGGATGATCGCGATGCAGCTGCCCCGCTTCCTTCTGCAGCTCGCCCGGCTCGGGTGTGAACACGGGCGGCACAAAGCTGTCCGCCACGCGCCCATCCTTGCCGCGCGGCCACGACTGGCTGTCGATGCCGTCGGCCAGCGCCACCAGCTGATGCGACAGGTGGCGATACGGGTTGTACGGAATGGGCGAGGTCATGAACGACCCGCGGAACAGCCCCTCCTGCGTGTAGCGATGAAAGCCCACACGCTGCGGCGCACCCGACAGGCCGCTGAGAATCGCGCTGATGCGCGAGAACAGTTCGCAATCCACCACCGCGTCGTAGCGTGTGGCGCGCATGCGCTTGATGGCCGCCCACAGGTCGCGCAGCAGGTCGGGAAGCGAGCCGTCGCGGATGGTGATCACGTTCGCCGGATCCACCACACCCAGCAGGTCGAGCAACTGCCGGTTGCGCTTGAACAGCATCATGTGAATCTCGGCGGCCGGGTGTCGCTCGCGCAGGCGGCGGAACATTGGCTCGGCCAGCACCAGGCTGCCCATCTCGCTGAGCAGGATCACCAGAATGCGACGCGGCGGCGGTGATGGGAAACGACCCTTCACCAGCTGCGCGCCGAAGTGCCACAGCGACAGCGCCGCGCAGACTGGAATGCCTGCCCAACGGTCCACGAATTTCTGGAATCGGACATCCATGTGCGCGTGTGCGGGTCGGGGCCGCGAAATGCCGATGCTATCGTTCACGGCGCGATTCGGCCCGTTTCGGGCGCCGCACAACATGACCACCGGTCGCCCATCCATGCGCGCGTCACTCCTGCTGCTGGCCATCGGTGTGGCGGCAGCCGCATGGCGCATGCCGCACGCTGCGCAGCCGCGCTTTCTGGTGGCGCCGGCCATGGCAGCGAGCGAGATACCGTCGCACCCCGCCACATTCCAGATGCTGGCGCTGCCGCAGCCCACGCCGTCGGCGCATGCGTCAAGCGTTGCAGTGATGCAGGATGGTTCGCTGCGCGTGGCATGGTTCGGCGGCGAGCGTGAAGGCGCACGCGACGTGGCGATCTACATGGCGCACTACGAGGTGCGCGAAGGTTCGCTGCGACTGGTGCCCACCAGCATCGAAGCACCCGAAGGCGCACCCGCCGCGATGCAGGACAGTTGGGTGTCACTCACGCGCGAACGCCTGCAGACGCTGGCCAGCCGCGTGATCCGCAAGCTTGGCAACCCCGTGCTGTGGGTGGATGGTGCCGGCCGCCTGCACATGCATG
>RFQW01000465.1 GCA_009924765.1 Planctomycetota bacterium
AGCAAGGGCACGCACTGCTACTTCCAGCTGAAGGACGAGGATTCGGTGGTGGGCTGCGTGATGTGGGGCAGCACGCTCGCGCGCAGTTCGGTGAAGCCCACGCAGGGCGCGCGTGTGGTGGTGGAGGGCATCTTCGACTTCTACGCGCCGAGTGGCCGCCTGAGCCTGATCGCCGAGCGCATGCGCCATGTCGGCGAAGGCGATCTGGAGGCGAAGTTCCGCGCGCTGTGCGATGAACTTCGCATCCGCGGCTATTTCGACGAGGCACGCAAGCGCCGGTTGCCCATGATGCCTCGGGGCGTGGCGATCATCACCAGCCTTGGCGGTCAGGCGCTGCACGACTGTCTGCGCACCGCCGAACTGCGCTGCCCGTGGGTGCCGCTGATCGCCGTGGGCGTGCCGGTGCAGGGGCCCGGTTCGGCCGAGGTGGTGGCGCGTGCCATCGACGAGGTGAACCGCCAGCGCGAACGATTGGGCATCGACGTGATCGTGGTCACGCGCGGCGGCGGAAGTCGCGAGGATCTGCAGGCCTTCAACGAGCGCGTGGTGGCCGATGCCGCGCATCGCAGTCAGCTGCCCGTGGTGTCGGCCATCGGTCACGAGATGGACACCAGCGTGCTCGATCTGGTGGCCGACCATCGCGCCAGCACGCCCACGCAGGCGATGATGGCGGTGCTGCCCGATCGCGCCGAGCTGGCGGCTCAGCTGGAAAACGCCGCAGATCGGCTGCGCATGCAGGCGGCGCAACTGCTGCGCCAGCGTCGCCAGCGATTGCAGGCCGTTGCCACGCGCGCGTGCCTGAAGGATGCGCGCGTGATGCTGCGGCTTCCCCGGGAACGGTTGACGCGCGGCGCGATGCAGCTTCGCCAGGAACTGCTCGCGCAGCATCGTCGCGCCGAGTCGCGATGGGCGGCGCTGGAACGGCGCCTGATGGCCTGTGCGCCCATGTCGGTGCTGGCGGTCGGTCGCACGCGCACGCACGACCTTGCGCGTCGGCTGGAAAGGCTTGGCGCCGGCCACATCGAGCGACTGCGCGTTCGGCTGGAGGGCCAGCGCGCGCGTCTGGAATCCGTGGCACCCGAGCGCACGCTCGCGCGCGGCTACTCGATCACGCTCGACGCGCAGGGGCAACCCGTGCGCGACGCGAGCCTGGTTCCTGATGGCACCGTGCTCACCACCCGCCTGCAGCACGGCGAACTGCGCTCGCGCACCGAGCCGAAACGGTAGATTGCCCTCCCATGCCGCGATCCGAAACAGGAAATTCCAAGCAGCCCGCCGACGAAGGTGCGAACGCACTCAGCTTCGAGGCCGCCATGCAGGAGCTTGAGTCGCTCGTGCAGCGCATGGAGCAGGGCGATGTGCCGCTGGAAGATGGCCTGAAGGCCTTCGAGCGCGGCCGTTCGCTGGTGACGCGCTGCAAGGGCATTCTGGACGGCGCGGAGAAGCGCATTCAACAGCTTGGCCTGGATCAGCTGCAGGCTGGAGAGGGCGCCTGAACGGCGCCCAGGAGTGCCGGGCATGGATCGCCTGGTGATTCTCGTTCCAACCCTTCTGCAAGCCGCGTTCTTCTTCGCGCTTGGCGCGTGCGTGGGCAGTTTCGTGAACGTGATCGCGTGGCGTTGGCCGCGTGGTCAGGACATCGTGAATCCGCCGAGTCGCTGCGGCACCTGCGGCCGATCGTTGCAGTGGTGGGAGAACGTGCCCGTGTTCTCGTGGATCGCCCTGCGCGGTCGTTGTCGCACCTGTGGCGTGCGGATCGGCGCCGTGCACGTGGTGATCGA
>RFQW01000466.1 GCA_009924765.1 Planctomycetota bacterium
CGCGGCGAAGTGGCCATGCCGCTGCGCGCCGTGCCCAGCGCGCTCACGCCGCCACCCGCCGGTGCCGCCAAGAGCCGCGTCGTGGTGGAGAGCCTGGATCGCAAGCCTTTCCGCATCCGCACTTCCAACGGCAAGACGCCCGAATTCCTGGGCTTCGACCCGGCCAAGGACGAGCCGCGCGCCACCTATGTGCTGCGCTGCAACTTCGAGGGGCTGCTGGAATCCGAGATGCCCGCGTTCTGGGTGGTGGAGACCGACCGCGAGGATTGCCCGGTGATCGGCCTGAAGGTGCGCGACGAGCGCTTTGCCACCGCACCCGTGATGCGCATGAACGAGTACGCGCTGAACCTGGGCGTGCTGCAGGCCGGCGAGCCAAAGGAGATCGCGGTCGACCTGAAGGAGAAGATCGAGCGCGAGATGGTGGTGCGTGGCGGCGGCGACATGGGTCTGTGGCTGAAGGGCACCGAGCAGCTGAGCGACGGCACGCGCGTGAATCTGCGCTTCACGCCCAAGGCCACCGCGGTGGGCGCCTTCGTGGTGCCGCTGCAGCTGACCGATGGTGCACGAGCGCAGCCGCTGTTCGCCTTCGGCGTGGTGCGTCCGGCGGCGGCATCCGGTGCGCCGTCGACCGAGCCCGCGGCAACCAAGCCCGCCAACCGCTAGATTGCCGCGCATGGGAATCCTTGCAGGCAAGCGCGGTCTCGTCGTCGGCATCATGAATGACCGAAGCGCGGCGAGTGGCATCACGCAGAGCATCATCGAGCAGGGGGGCGAGTGCATCTTCACCCACCTGCCCGGCGAGAAGAACGAGCGCCGCGTGCGCAACGCGCTGGAATCGCTGAACGTGAAGGATCCGTGGCTGCAGCCCATGGACGCCAGCAGCGACGAGCAGCTCGACGCCACCTTCGCGCGCGTGGCCAAGGACTTCGGCAGCATCGACTTCCTGGTGCACAGCATCGCCTTCGCCGACAAGGATTGGCTGAAGGAAGGCATGTTCACCGCCACGCCGCGTCAGGTGTTCACGCAGGCGATGGACATCAGCGCCTACACCTACGCCGCCATGGCCAACCGCGTGGCGCCGCTGATGACGAGCGGCGGCAGCATGATCGCGCTGAGCTACTACGGCGCCGAGAAGGCCGTGCCCGGCTACAACGTGATGGGCGTGGCCAAGGCCGCGCTGGAAGCGACCAACCGCTACCTGGCGATGGAGCTTGGCCAGAAGAACATCCGCTGCAACGTGATCAGCGCGGGCCCCATGCGCACGCTGAGCGCGATGGCCGTGGGTGGCTTCAGCGAGATCCTGGGCTGGGTGGAGAAGAAGGCGCCGCTGCGCCGCAACATCACCACCGAGGATGTGGGTGGCGCGGCCGCATGGCTGCTGTCATCGCTGGCCAACGGCGTGACGGGCGAGACGCTGTACGTGGACAGCGGCTACTCCATCATGGGCCTGTAAGGCCTGCTAGCGAAAGTCGAAGGGCCGATCGCTGGCCAGGTCGACCGCGGGCACCAGTGCCTCGCGGATGGCCGTGGCCAGTTCGGCAATGCCGTGGCCGGTGGTGGCGCTCACGCGATGCTGTGTGCCCGCAGGGTCGGCGCCGGACAGGTCGCACTGGCTTCGCACGCGCCAGGCATCGGGCCAGCGATCGATGAAACGCTGGCCGGGAGCGGCGAGTGCCACGCGAAGATCGGCGCGATCGATTGCTGCGTGCGCGGCGGCGATGGCTTCGCGTTCGATGGCATCGCCCGTGTCGTGGATGCCCGGCGCATCGAGCAC
>RFQW01000467.1 GCA_009924765.1 Planctomycetota bacterium
GATCGTTCGGCACAAAGAGATCGGCGGCCATCATTGGACGGCCATCCAGATCACCACCGCATGCGGCATCACCGCCGTGCTTGATCTGCTGCGCGAAGGCAAACTTCCGTCACACGGTTTCGTACGCAACGAAGACGTAGCGTTCAGCGACTTCATCGCGAATCGCTTCGGCAAGCACTACGGGTAATGTGCCGTGAGGCGTTCGCCCCACGCGCGAACGTCAGTCCTTGTCTTTGCCGCTCTTCTTCTGCTTGGGAGCATCCTTGCCGCGTCCCTCGCCACCCATGTTGGTGCGACGATCAGGACCACCGCGCATGCCATCATCACGCGGGCCGGGCCCACCCATCATCGGACCATGTTGCGGATCTGCGCCGGGGCCACCCATCATCGGGCCATGCTGCGGGCCAGGGCCACCCTGCATGTTTCCGCCCTGCATATTTCCACCCATCATCGGTCCTCCCATGATCTCTACGCGGCGGATCTCTTCCCGACGACCTTCACGGCCATCGCCACCATCGCGGTCGTGACCATTACCCTTGCCAATCGCAACGCCGATCAAGAAGATCAGCACACCCAGCGAAATAAACAGCCAGAGGCGAATTCGGGAAACCGTCTTCTCCAACTTCTTGATACGACCTTCGCACGGGCAGCAGCAAGAGGCGGATGAAGAGCAAGCGGCATTGGTGGAAGCGGCAGTGTCAGTCATGAAATGTGACTCCTTGTGATATCAGTTTGCCACAAATTCCGGAATCGGGACATGATTCTTCCGTCGAGCGCCCGCCTCCCATGACACGACTCTCCCCCTGCGTGCGCCTGAATCATGACCTACAGCGTCCCAGCGCGCCTATTTCCGGAAGCAGCACCCATCTACCCAATCTATCCATGTATGACGGCAAAGCAAATTACTGCACGGGACCCCGCCGCACCGTAATCACCAACACCTCGGGCGCGCAATGCACCCGCAATGGAAACCACGCACCCGCGCCCACATTCACGTAGAGCGAGCACCCGTTGCGCTCGTACAGCCCGGCGTTCAGCCGATGCGCAAACGAGAAGTTGACCCGCGGCTTCCCCTTCCACGCCACCTGCCCGCCGTGCGTGTGCCCACTCAGCGTAAGCGCAATGCCGCGCCGCGCGGACGCGTGGAAGGCCTTCGGATTGTGGGCAAGCAACAGGTGCGGCACCCGCGGCAGCGCATCCACACGGCCATCGAGTTCGCCCACCGTGCGCCCCCAGTCCACACCGCCCACCAGGAGCGGCGTCTCCGCATCGCCCGCCGCCACCACGCGGCCATCCAGCACCTGCATGCCGTGCTTCTCCGCCAGCTTCGCGAGCGCAGCGCCATCATCCAGGTGATCGTGGTTCCCAAGCACCAGGTACTTGCCCAGCGGCGCGCCGATCGCACCCATGGCAGCGAGGAGCGGTCCCGCCCCGTCCATCTCCAGGTCCACCACGTCGCCGGTGCATGCCACCAGGTCCGGCCGGAGCATGGCCACGCGGTTCACCGCATCCACCGCACGCTCCACCGGCATCAGGTCACCCAGGTGGAAGTCCGAAAGATGTGCAATGCGAATGCCGTCATGGCAACGCGGCCAGTGCGGGATCCGCAGCTCCACGGTGCGCACCTCGATCGGCTGCGCCATGTGCCGCCGCCCCAGGATGCCAAGCGTCAGCCGGTTGGCCGTGCGCGTCAGCACCACGTGGCGCAGCTTGGCCCGCAGGAAGCCGTTGCCGCGCCGCTTGGACTTGCCGGGTTTCTCTCCCTGCGCCA
>RFQW01000468.1 GCA_009924765.1 Planctomycetota bacterium
GGCGTGCTGGCGCTGGTGCTGGCCGCCCTGGCGTGGTGGACCGATGGCCGCGATGCCATCGCGTGGATGCTGCCGTGGGGAGCCATGCTGGCGGCGTGGGGTCTTGCAAGCGAGCCGCCAGCCAGATTGATGCGACTGGCCGGACCCGTGACGGCCGGTGCCGTGGCCATCGCCATGACTCGCCTGGATGTGGCCACGGACTGGCGCGGCTGGATCGCGCTGGGCGTGTTCGTGGCCGCCGAGGACATGAAGTGGCTCGGCGCAGGCGTGGGCCTGTCGCTGTGGAGCCGCGCTGGATGGACCCGTTCGCTTCGCGCCACCATGCCGCTGGCCGATGGAAGTCGCGCGCAAGCGGTACTTGCTTCGGTGGCGGTGCTGGAAGGGCTGGTGCCCCCGTGGATGGGACTGGCGCTGCTGGTCACGGCTGCTGCCGTGGAACTGCTGGAACCCGTGCGACGACGCACCGCGCTTCGGCTGGATCAGTCGCTGCACGCCTCGGGCGAGGCGTGAACCGCGCGCATCACTTCGCCAAGGCCTGATCGATGGCCTGCTGCAGCGCCGCGTCACCGGGCTTCACGCTGCTGGCGTAGAAGGCGATGGGCTGGCCGTCCTTGCCAACGAGATACTTGCTGAAGTTCCAGCCCGGCAGCTTGCCGGTGCGCGTGCCCAGGAATTCGAACAGTTCGCTCTGCCCGGTGCCCGCCTTCACCTGCACCTTCTCCATCATGGGGAAGGTGACGGGATAGGTGGTGGTGCAGAAGTCACGGATCTCCTTGGCCGAGCCGGGCTCCTGGCCGGCCCTTGTCCTTGTACTTCTGGTTGAGCTTCTCCAGATCGGTGTACTGCGGCGTGAAGCCGCACTTGCTGGCCACATTCACGATGAGCACCACCTTGCCCTTGTAGTCGGCGAGGTTGGCGGGCTGACCCTCGAGCGTGCGCGTCTGGATGGTGTGCATGGATCGGTCCTTCCACTTCTGGGTGAGTTCGGCGCTCTGCGGCGCGGTCTGCGCGCAGGCGAAACCGGTGATGGCGGCGGCCGCGGTGGCGGCACCAAGCACGAGGCGACGGAGGGCGTTCTTCATGGCGCGGGATTCGCGCGAGGCAAACCGGTGGATTCGCCTGTCTGGAGGCTGGACGGGTTACGATCCGGGCCGTGAACGAGCGTGATGGAATGGATTCCGACGCACCACCCCCGCCTGGCCCCCTGGCCGCGGTGGACATGACGCATCCGCGCGCCGCGGCGGTGATGTCGTCGGTGCGAAATCGCGTGGCCACCTGGGGTGATCGGGGCATCGCGCTGCGGCGCGCGAACGACGCCGCGGAAACCGTTCTTCGCATGCTTGAGGGTGATGCGGCATGCATGGGTCGCGGCATGCACACGGTGCCGGGGGCGGTTGCGCGCGTGCACGAACTGCCGCCGGAGCGACCGCTGTGGATCATCGGTGATGTGCGCGGCGATGCGGTGGCCCTGGCGACGGCGCTTGCGTTCGTGGACGAGGCGGACGGTGCAAGCGATGCTGCGTTCGTGGCATTCCTGGGCGACTGGGCCGCGGGCTTCCATGGCGACGCGGCGTGCGTGGCGATCGCGAGTGGTGTCTGGACGCGATGGAAGCCGCACGCATCGACGGTTCCGCGCATCCGACGGGCCTTGCGGACATGCCGGTGGATGATGCGCTTGCGCCCATGCTTGGCGAACTCGTGTCGCGCGTGGCACGCGTGGCGAACCTTCTGCCATCGGCGGTGCTGCTGCCCGATGGCGTGATGCT
>RFQW01000469.1 GCA_009924765.1 Planctomycetota bacterium
CTTGTCGCCACGCTCGAGCGCGGCCACGCCGAGCAGCAGCCAGCCGTCTGCACTGCCCGGGCGGCTTTGCGTGAGCGATTGTCCGGCTTCGATCATGCGGTTGGTGTCGCCCAGACGCATGGCAGCCAGGCCCAGAATGGTGGCATTGCGGCCGTCGGTGTCACTGTGACCGCGCAGGCTCAGCATCAGGTCGCGTGCCTCGCGTGGGCGATCCAGCATCAGCAGGCAGCGGGCACGAAGACGCACCATGTCCGGGCGCTTGCACGCCTCGGTCATGGTCTCGTCTTCCAGCGCCATGATGCAGTCGGACCACTTGCCCCGCTCGAAAGCGGTGGCCGCGATCTCCTCCATCAATGGCTGGGCCTTCGCGGGTTCGGTGCGCAGTCGAGCGGTGGCAAGCCACCGGGCACGCGCCTCGAGATCGCCGCGCTGACCCGCGATGTCCGCGCGCACGCGGTCCAGGACGGGGCTGAACTCGAACGTCTTGCCCACCGCATCCAGTCGCGCCTCGGCGTCCGCGAGTCGGCCGGCTGCGACCAGTGTCTCGCATTCGGCGGCCACGTACTGCAGCTGCGATGGCGCAAGTTCCGCCGCCTTGGCGTATTCCGCCGCCGCCTTGTCCAGTTCGTTCCATCGCTGCAGCACGATGCCGAGGTAGTAGTGGGGATCGGCGGCCATCGGCGAGAGCTCGGCGGCCTTCGCGAAACTCTCCCGCGCCAGATCCATGCGCTTCATCTCGAGCAGGATGCGTCCACGAAGCAGCGGATAGTCGCCCTCCTTGGGGAAGCGCGCGATGGCCTTGTCGATGTGCTGCAGGGCTGGCTCGAACTGGCCTGCATGGAACGCCTGCAATGCCTGGTCATACAGAACCTGCGTGTTCGCCCGGTCGAAGCGGTCGTGCGCGTCGTTGCGCACCTGCTTGGAGTGGGGCGTGGCGCACGCGGTCAGTGCGCAGAGCGACAGGGCGAGCAGCGATCGGCGCATGTTCATGGTGTCGGCTCCTGGATCGTGGCGGATGGCTGGGGGCTCGCGCCTGCGGCATCGCCCTTGTTGGGCACGCCTTGCGGGAAGCCGAGCACCGTGCCGTGCTGCCGGATGTAGTCGGGCATCAGGTCGAGCGAATCAAGCTTGTTCTTCCACGGACCCGCGTTGTCCGCGCGGATGTCCTCGCGCAACTGGATCATGCTGGGCGAGGTGGGCATCACGCGCAGCGCCTGATCGGCGTACAGCGAGGCCTTGACCTTGTCACCGGCGCGCCAGGCTTCCAGCGCCTGCATCTGGTAGTTGCCACCGATCTGCGCGTGCGAGAAGGGCAGCAGGCCGGCGCGCGCACCCGTCTGCACGGCATCGATCACCTTCAGGGCCTGATCGCCGTCCACGCTGCTCTTGGGATCCTCCACGATCACCGGCGTCACCAGGAAGATGATCTCCTGGCGCCGCGTCTTGTCGTTCTGTCCACTGAATGCGCCGGGCACCAGGTCGCCCAGCACCGGGATCTGCCGGTTCACGTTGGAGGTGTCGTCGCGGAACAGGCCGCCCAGCACCACCGTCTGGCCGCTCTTCACGCGCACGTTCGTGCGCAGCTCCTGCTGCGCCTGGTTGGGAATGGTGGACTCGGTGCCCTGGAACTTCACCGTGGTGTACTTGGCGGAGGTGATGCTGGGCGAGAGCTCCATGCGCACCATGCCGTCCGGGCTGATGAAGGCCCGGAAGGTGAGCTTGATGCCGGTGTCGATGTACTGCACTTCCTGCGTGGTGCT
>RFQW01000470.1 GCA_009924765.1 Planctomycetota bacterium
CGATCGATCACCCCGGATCGGGCCCCTCTCGCGCGTCAGGCTTGTAGAACTTGCAATCGATCCACGCCCGGATGGTCCGCTCGCGCTCGAACGGCAAGCCGCATTCCGGGCAGGTTCCCGATGGACCCAATTCGTTCAGCAGATACGCGCATCGAACGCACACGCAGCCGCCTGCCAGCGCCAGTCGTCGTTGCAGACGCCATTTTCGCAGGCGCCACAGACCCAAACCCACAAGGGCCAGCAGTGGCGGCGTGAATCCCGGTGCGATGAACAATACGCCACCTGTCGGCACGCCACCCTGCTTCCACCACCACAGCATGCCCAGGATGAACATCATCTGGGGAATCACAACCAACACGATCAGGAGTGCCGTGAAACCAGCCGCCGGAGGGCGCTTGAGCATGCGCTCAAGTTTGGACGGATCGTGATCAGCGTTCGGCATGGTTGGATGCTCCTGAACCGGGATCACCAGCGCGTGCCTGCACACCGGTGTGCCGCCTACGCACTCATCAGTCGCTCGTGAAATGCCCCGTCTGACATCCCATCACTCTTTCCATCGGTCCAGATTGCCCCGCGGCGCGAACCACACCCAGTCGGCGGGCGCGTCGTTGCGCGGATTGGGATTGGTGCTCAAGCCGGACGCCTGCGCCGGATCGCCACCGTCATCCTTGCCGTCGCGGCCGATCGACCACATACGGAAGCCCTGCTTGTCCTCGGCCATGCGAATCGGGGCCTCCGCCCACGGATCCACGGGCACCGTGCCGCCATTGAACGACGCGAGCTCGACCGCGCTCTTGGGCCAGCGCTTGTTCGCGCGATGGAACAGCTCTGCAGCGATCACCGCGCACGCGGCGTCGCGACTCGCGCGATCGAGGGCGAACTGCAGGGCCGCGTTTCCGAACGCCGGGCCGAGCAGGCTCTCCAGAAAGTAGTGCGCGCGCTGGCGGGCGCCGGAAGACTGCATGTACTGGCGCGCGTCGAGTGGAGCCATCTTCGTCCGTACCTCGCGCGGCGTGCCGCTCGAGGCCGCTTCCACCTCGGCCGTGTACGCCGCGTAATGCGCCAGCGTGTCCTTGCGGCCAGCCACCATCATCGCGCCCACCGGTCGCAGCACGGGCACGAACGCGAGCGCCGCGAGTCGCTGGCCACCCTGCCCAGGCGAGCCCGCCGACACATTGCTAATGCTCTCCATGACACTGATCTGTCCCGGGCTGGGAACAAACCATCCGTCTCCGTTGCCGTCGTCCGAATAGAACCGCTGCACCGCGTCCTCATACATCAGACGCTCCGTGGCCAGGTCCAGCCGCTCGAGCGACGCAGGAACGGAGCGCAGCGCGAGTTGGATGCGGCGCAGCTGGTCGTCCGAAAAGACCTCGGGCTTCCACTCAAGCGCCCCGATCACGGTCGTCACGGCGACGCGTCGCAGCGCCATGCCCACCAGGTCACCGATGAGGATGCGCCCCTCGGTGACATGGATCGAGATCGCGATGATCGCTTCAAGGTCATCCGTGGCGCGCGCGCCATCACCCTGCTCCACTGCGCGGAACATGTCGGTCGCGATGGCATTCGCGAGGCTTCGCATGGCACCAAGCTGCGGCAGCAGAAGGCCGAGCATCGGGAACGTCTCCCGGTCCTTCCAGTCACCGCCGGTCCCATCGGGCATGGTGCCGAACAGCGCCTCCTCGGCGGCTGCGCGATCAACGCCCATCGGGAACGCGAACACCGGTCGCTTCGAGGCGGCCCGCACCGCGGC
>RFQW01000048.1 GCA_009924765.1 Planctomycetota bacterium
GTGATCGGCTTCAACATCTGGATGCCCGTGATCGCCACGCAGTTCGACGAGGCCGTGGATCGCCACCGCGACTGCGACGGCATCATCCTGGACCTGCGCGGCAATCCAGGTGGCGTGGGCGCGATGGCCATGGGCATCGCCGGACACTTCCATGACGACACCGACAGCCTTGGCACCATGCGCACGCGCGAGGCCTCGCTCGAGTTCAAGGTGAACCCGCGCCGCAGCACGGCCGATGGTCGCAGCGTGCAGCCCTTCGCGGGGCCGCTCGCGATCCTGGTGGATCCCATGAGTGCAAGCACCAGCGAGATCTTCGCCGCGGGCCTGCAGTCGTTCGGCCGCGCGCATGTGGTGGGTCGCACCAGCGCCGGCGCAGCGCTGCCCGCGCAGATGCGCGAACTGCCGGGCGGCGACGGTCTGCTGTTCGCCTTCGCCGACTTCACGCGGCCGGATGGTTCGCACATCGAGGGCGTGGGCGTGATTCCGGATCTGCCCTCCGGCGACACGCTGCTGGTGTGGCAGCTGGGCAACGACCCCGACATCGCCGCCGCAGCGCGCTGGATCGCGGCCGAACACCGTCCCGTCGACTGTCAGTGACGCACGGCAGCGGCGCGCACGAGGGCTATCCTTTGGCCTCCATGCGATCCACCACGCTTGCCACCGCGCTCTTCGCGCTCGTCCTGCTCGCAACCCCCGCCACGCTCGCGCAGTCGGGCGGTTCATTCGGTTCTTCACCCAACGCGCCGCAGACCACGCCGCCACAGCCGCCCACGAAGAACGATCCGGTGATGCCCGAACCCGGCGCTCCGGCAACGCCACCGTCAACCCCGACGCCCGCCGCACCCACGCAACCCGCCAACCTGCCTTCCGCCGCGGACATCTTCAAGAAGAGCGTGGACGCGATCGGTGGCGAGGCCGCCGTGCGCAAGCACAGCGCCATGCGCGTGAAGGGCAAGCTGGGTGTGGCCGGCATGCAGCAGGGCGACATGGAGATCCTCATGCTGGCGCCCAACAAGTTCCTCACCGCCATCAACATGGCTGGCATGGGCAAGATGGAGCAGGGCTTCGACGGCACCGTGGGCTGGACCAAGAACCCCATGATGGGCACGCAGCTGCTCGAGGGCCGCACGCTGGATGAGCTGCGCCGCAGCAGCGACTTCTACAAGGACATCGATCCGTCCAAGCTGTGGAAGAGCGCCACCACCAAGGGCGTGACCACCTTCATCAACCTGCCCTGCTACGAGGTTGCGGTCGAAGGCGACATGGGCAACGGCAGCCTGTTCTACGGCGTTGATGATGGCCTCGCGCGCGGCATGCGCCTGACGGTCGACACGCCCATGGGCAAGGTGCCCACCACCACCAGCATGGTGGAGTACAAGGATTTCGACGGACTGAAGATCGCCAGCAAGACCGAGATCGAGGCGATGGGCGCCAAGCAGGTGATGACGGTCGACTCGGTCGACTTCACGCCCGTCGATCCCAAGCTGTTCGACCTTCCGCCCGACGTGAAGGCGCTGGTGGATGGCGGCGGCAAGAAGGCGCCGGCCAACGGCAAGTCGAACGGCAAGCCTGCCGGCAAGAACGGCTCGAAGCCCGGCACCAGCGGTGGCACCACGCCACCACCGCCGCCCGCCAAGCCCTGATCACGCACCACGCATGTCACGCGTCAACGCATCGCTTCGCAACGCCTGCGCTCGATGCGTCGCATGCTGCGTGCTGGCTGCCAGCCCGGGCGCGCTCGCCGATCCACCCGCGAACACCGCCGAAACCGAAGCCTCGGCACGCTCCGCATCGCAGGTGATGCAACGCGCGGTGGACGCGGTGGGCCCCGCAAGCTCGGTGAAGTTCGTGCGCGCCGAGGGCACCATCGAAGGCCCTGATGGCCGCAGCACCATCGAACTGCTCTCCTCCACCGCCAAACCCACGCGACTCATCATCCGACAGCGCCTGACCGATGGTCGAGTGCTGGAAACAGGCTGCAACGGCGATGTGGCGTGGATGCGCGGCCCACGCGACGACACCGTGCAGCCGCTCGAATGCTCGGCGGTGATCGCCACGGGCGCCGGCCTTCTGCCCACGCGCATGATGTTCGCGCTGGCCGACCGCTTTCCCATCCGCAGCATGGGTCCGCGCGAGATGCGCGACGGCAAGGCGTGCGAGCGACTGGAACTGGAGGACCGCGACGGCGCGCACGCGTCGGCGTGGTTCGACGCCGCCAGCGGTCGACTGCTCGAGATCCGCACGCAGGATCGCAAGCCCGGCGCGCCACCCAGCATCCTTCGCATCGAGGCCTGGACCACCGTGGGTCAGCTCACGCTGCCAACCACCATCTCCGCGCGCAAGGGCGACGCTGTCACGCGCAGCACCTTCACGCGCATCGGCGTCGACCCGATCCCGGACGCGGACTTCGCGCCGCCGAAGGAACTGGCCAAGCCCGTCGATCCGGGTGCGTGAAGCGCTCGTCCAAACGCGGGCGCCGCACGCGCGCGCACCGAATAGACTCCGCGCCTCGATGACCGCCTCGCCCGCCATCACCCTGCACGACGTGCACAAGCGCTACGGCGCCACGCATGCGGTGCGCGGCGTGTCGCTGCAGGTGGAACAGGGTGGCGTGTGCGGTTTCCTGGGCCCCAACGGCGCCGGCAAGAGCACCACCATCCGGATGATCATGAGCATCATCCTTCCCGACGAGGGACGCATCGAGGTGCTGGGAGCCACCGCGCTCGATGCCAAGGATCGCATCGGCTACCTGCCCGAAGAGCGCGGCCTGTATCGCAAGATGCGCGTGGCCGAGTTCCTGCGCTTCATGGCGCAGCTCAAGGGCCTCGACCGCACCACCGCCGATCAGCGCATCGGAAGCTGGCTGGAGCGCCTCGAACTGCCCGGCGTCAGCCGCAAGCGCTGCATGGAACTGAGCAAGGGCATGCAGCAGAAGGTGCAGTTGATCGCCTCGCTGGTGAACGAGCCGGCGCTGCTGATCCTGGACGAACCCTTCAGCGGCCTCGATCCGGTGAACGCGCGCGTGCTCACCCGCGAGATCCGCGGCCTGCGCGAACGCGGCACCACCATCCTGTTCAGCACGCACCAGATGCGCACCGCCGAGGATCTGTGCGACCGCGTGGTGCTGATCCACCGCGGCGAGAAGGTGCTCGATGAATCGCTGGCCTCCATCCATCGCCGCTTCGATCCGCGCGCCGTGCTGGCCGAACCCATGAGCGACCGCGTGCAGGCCGAACGGGCCATCGCCGCGCTGCCCGGCGTGGCCACCTGCGCCTGGAGCGATGAAGCGCGCGCGCTGCACATCCGGCTCACCGAGAACGCCGACGCGCAGGACGCCATGCAGCGCATGCTGCAGGCCACGCCGCTGCGACGCGTGGAACTTCGCCGCACCACGCTGGACGAGGTGTTCGTGCGACTGGTCGGCGGCGACGAAAGCGTGCTTGCCGCGCAGGAGGCCGCCGGTGACTGAGGGATCCACCATGCGTCGCATCGGCACCGTGGCCTGGCGCGAGTTCCGCCACACCGCGCTCACCAAGGCGTTCATCATCGGCGCCGTGGTGCTGCCGCTGGTCATGTTCGCGGTGATTCCGCTGGTTCCCATGCTCACCAAGAGCACGCCCAAGCCGCTCACCGGCCGCGTGGTGGTGATCGACCCACAGGGCGGCGTGGCGGCCGCCTTCGAGACCGCCCTGCTGTCCAAGGAACCCGCGGCACCCCGCGATCGCGAGGATCCCTTCGGCGGCACCGTGGATGTGCAGGTGAAGGTGGAACGCATCGCCGACCCCGGCCGCGAGACGGAACTGCGCAAGGAAGTGGGCGACGGCGCGCTGGCCGCGCTGGTGGTGGTGGCACGCGACGACAAGGGCGAGAAGGCCGAGGTGCTGGTGCCCAGCGCATCCAGCCCCAAGCACACGCGCCGTCTCGAGTCCGCCGCGCGCGAGGCGGTGGTGCGCGCGCGCGTGGCCGGCGCCGGCGAGAACTACGACCGACTGCGTGAACTCATGCGCAGCGAACGTGTGGACACCTCGCGCATCAGCCCCAAGGGCGACGCCGCGCGCGAATCCACCGAACTGCGCATGCTGGTGCCGGCGGGCTTCATGTTCCTGCTGTGGATCGCCGTGTTCACCAGCGCCAACTACCTGCTCACCAGCACCATCGAGGAGAAGTCGAACCGCGTGATGGAGGTGCTGCTGAGCGCGGTCAGCCCGATGGAACTGCTGTGCGGCAAGCTGGTGGGTCAGGCCGCTGTCAGCACGGTGATGCTGGCCATGTACGGTGGCGTGGCGCTGAGCGGGCTCGGCGCGGTGGCGATGCTCGATGTGGTGCCGCCGTCGCACATCGTGTGGCTGGTGGTGTGGTTCCCCATCGCCTACTTCATGGTGGCGGCCATCATGGCCAGCGTGGGTAGCGCGGTGAGCGACCTGCGCGAGGCCCAGTCGCTGGTGGGCCCCGCCATGCTTGCGCTGATGGTGCCGCTCATGCTGTGGCTGCCCATCGTGGAGAACCCCAACGGTCCGCTCGCGGTGGCGTTCAGTTTCATTCCGCCGGCATCGCCCTTCGTGAACGTGCTGCGACTCACCGCCGCCAACGAGCCGGTGCCGCTGCTGCAGAGCATCCTGGCCGTGCTGGTGGGCATCGCCAGCGTGGCCGCCCTGCTGTGGGCGGGCGCGCGCATCTTCCGCGTGGGCGTGCTCATGCAGGGCAAGACCCCCACACCTCGCGAACTGCTGCGCTGGATCTGGATGCGCTGACCGAACGCCCGCGCCGTTAGGCTTGCGAGCGTGGAATCCGACCTGCTGCTTCCGCTGCTCCCGCTGGTCCCGCTGCTGAAATGGCTTGGAGGCGCCCTGTTCGCGCTGCTCATGCTGTGGGCCATCTGGTGGGCGCTGTTCGCCGATCGCTCGCGTGGCGAGCGACGCTGCCCGCGCTGCTGGCACCTGATGGATGCCGCCGTGGGACTGCGGTGCAGCGAATGCGGCCTGCAGGTGAAGCATGAAGCCGCCCTGCTCGCCACGCGACGCAAGTGGGGTCTGGCCGCGATGGCGATGGCGGCGTTGGTTGCCGGCACGCTGTACCTGCGCGTCACCATCGCCAACGCGGGCTGGTGGACGCTGCTGCCCAACCGCGCGTTGCTCACGGTGCTGCCATGGCTGCCTGCCGACGGTGATGCCGGCGATGTCCGCTCCGAACTGCGAAGCCGCCTCGCCAACGGCTTGGTCTCGGAGCGCGACTGCCTGCGCATGCTCGAGATGGTGCGCGACGGGGACGCCACCGCCCCCATCGGCAGCGACGCGTGGCAGCAAACCTACGGCGGCTGGCTCGACGCGCTTCGCAACCGCTGGTCCACTGCCGAGTCCAACGACCCCCTTCGCCTTGCCGCCACCACGCTGCCTCCACTCATGGAGATGGATCTGCCGTCCACCTGGCCCACCGATCAGTCGCTGGTCGCCGTCAACCGCGTCGGCGAATGGTGGCCCGAAGGCGTGCAGGTGCGCATGCGCGTGACGGGTGTGGATGGAATTCCGATGCAGGCCGAGGCACTCGAGCAACTGCGTGCGTGCGAATGGACGCGATCCGAACGGCGCGGCTTCGGTGGCGGTTTCGCGATGGACTTCGGCACGCTTCCGCAGGGCCCGCAACGCGGCACGCTGCACATGCACTGGGAAACGCGCGATCGACTGTGGGGTGATCGCGTGATGGCCAGCGGCGAATGCGCGGTGCCGATGCAGATCGACATCACCGGCCCCGCCACGCCGCTTGCGGGCGTGGATGACGTCGACATGCAGGCCCTCATGCGCCAGGTGTTCGACAGCGGCATGCTGCGCCGCGAAGGCCCCGCGCCGCAATACGCCTTCTCGTACCGCATCATGCTCACCGACGCGCCTGAACTCGCGTCCACCGCCTTCGGTCTGGTGGTGCAAGCCTGCGAGAACGGCGTGCCTCGACGCACGCTTCGCGTGTGGTGGCGCGGCGGCGGCGTGCGCGAACTCGCCGGTTGGGATCCGCCCGTGGAGGATCTGCCGCGGCTCGCCAACGCGGACGAATCTCCCGCCTGGACGCTGCGCATCCGCGGCGATCAGGACATCGCGCAACGTGCGGCCCTTCCAATCAACGGCAAGCCCGCCACGCAGTTCTGGTCCGGCGCGATCGAGGTGCCGCTGAAGGTCACCACCATGCCGGCCACGCAACCCGGCCGATCATGGACGCTGGAACGCAAGCCGCCGGCACCACCCCGATAGCATTCCACACATGGAACGCAACCTGTGGGCACCTTGGCGCATGTCGTACATCCGCGGTCTCGAACAGGAGGCGGGCGTGGCGCGCGCCGGCGCAGCGAACGAAGGCTCCACCAACTTCCTGTCGGCAGCCTGGAACGCACCTGCGCAGGATGCGGCGAACCTGGTCGTGCATCGCGACGCGCACGGCCTGCTCATGCTCAACCGCTACCCCTACGCCAACACCTGCTGGTGGCGCTGGGCGACGCGCGCCCGCGACTGCTCGACTACACGCCGGCGCAGCGCGCGGCCTTCTGGAAGCTGGTCGATGTGGCGGCCGCCGTGGTGGAGCGCGCACTGCAGCCGCAAGGCCTGAACATCGGACTCAATCAGGGTCGTGCCGGCGGCGCCGGCCTTCCCGAGCACCTGCATGCGCATGTGCTGCCGCGCTGGAGCGGCGACACCAACTTCATGGCCACGGTGGCGGGCGCGCGCGTGGTGCCCGATTCGCTGGAGTCGGTGGCGGCGGCGTTCCGACGCGTGTTGCCCGATGCGCTGGCTTCGGTCGAAGCGAACCCGGACCGCAGCTAGACTCGGGGCCGACCGCGACCCCTCGCCCCATCGGGCGGCGGGCTGACCATGCACTCGAACCGATGCGAACTCCCAGGCATCCCCAATTCAATGGCTGCGTCGATGACCAGGCCTCACGCCCTCGTGCGGAGTGGAAGGTCGGGAACGATGGCCGGGGATACCACGTTACAGCGGGGGTTCGAGTTTCCTCGTCGGCCTGCGCTGCCTGAAGGCGGCGACGGGTTTTTCCCGCCCTCCCGATGGGGCGAGGGGCCGCGGCGTCCTGCTATATTCCTCGTCCCATGAGCCGTCTGACCCCCGCCATTCTTCTCACCTCGCTCCTCGCCGCCTGCCACTCGCAGCCCACGTACCTGCCCAACGGCGACCTCGCGCCCGCCACGGACAAGGACTACGAGAAGGACGGCATCTATGACGTCAGCTTCGACGCCATCAAGAGCAATCCCACGCCGAACCTCACGGGCATGAACGAGCGCGACGTGGACGTGCAGCGCAACCTGGCGGTGAACGCGAACCAGACCACGCGCATGTTCTGGAGCGACTTCGGCCGCGTGTGGCTGGCAGACCAGCCCAGCCCGCTGTCGCCGTACCCCACGGTCAACACGACCGGCAACCCCTGATCTGCATGCAAGCATGAACTTCCACGCGGCCCGCCCAACGGCGGGTCGCGTTGTTTTTGGGTCGCCGCGCCGCCAACGGTCGATGCACCGTCCTACAGTCGACGCTTCTCCATGTCACCCGTCACCACCAACCTGCTGCGCGGCATCTCGACGCTGCCGGTGGTGCGCAACTTCCATCCGCACCGCTTCCCCGCCTTCTCGCGGCCGGCCTATCTGCGCGAACTGCTCAGCTGGGCGTTCCTGCCGCTGTTCCTGGGCGCCATCGAGGGCGGCGCACTCGGCGTGGTGGTGAAGAAGGCCTTCGCCGGCTCGGGCGTGTCGGCGCTGGAACTGAACTTCGCCGTGGCGGTGGTGAGCGCGGCGCCCAACGTGGCCAACCTCACCAGCTTCGCGTGGGCGGCGCTCGCGCGTGGTCGCCCCAAGGTGCCCTTCATCGCCACGCTGCAGACCATCACCGCGGTGTGCGTGGCGCTGATCGCGGCCATGCCCGAAAACCGCATGGGCCTGTGGGGCCTGTGCGCGCTGGCCACCATCGCGCGCGTCACCTGGACCGGCGTGATCACGCTGCGTGCCGCGGTGTGGCGCGCCAACTATCCGCGCGAATGGCGCGCGCACATCGCCGGCAACATGGCCACCGTGCAGGCGCTGGTGCTGGCGCTCAGCAGCTGGATCCTGGGTGTTGGCATGGATCTGTCGCCGCGCAGCTTCCACATCATCTTTCCGGCGCTGGCGCTGGTGGGCATCGTGGGCAACGTGCTGTGGCGCCGCGTGCCCATGCGCGGACAGACCGCGGCCCTGCGCGCCGAGCGCGAGGAGTCCGTGGGTGCGTCGCGCTTCAACCCGGCCACCATCGTGCACACGCTGCGCGATGATCCGCCCTACGCGCACTTCATGCTGTGGATGAGCATCTTCGGCCTGGGCAACCTCATGATCGGCGCGCCGCAGGCCATCATGCTGGAGGACGAGATGCACGCCACCTACACGCAGGGCATCCTGGCCACCACCGTCATCCCGCTGCTCGTCATGCCCATCGCCATCCCGTTCTGGGCGCGGCGACTCGGCCGCAAGCATGTGGTCGACTTCCGCGCCACGCACGCATGGAGTTTCGTGCTTGCAACGGCGGTGCTGTTCGTGGCGTCGCTCATGCACTCCAT
>RFQW01000471.1 GCA_009924765.1 Planctomycetota bacterium
CCAACTTCCCATGAAGACCATCGCCATCCTCGCCGTGCTCGCCGCCATGCAACTGAACGCCTTCGCGCAGGACAAGCCTGCCACTTCACCGCCCGCCAAGGTTGCGGCTCAGGCATCGGCGCCCGCCACCGCGCCACTGTCGCGACGCGCCGGACCGATGGGCGTTCGTCTGCAGCCTGGTGCAGCCGGAGGACTGCAGATTGCCGAGGTGGTGCCTGGTTCACCTGCGGCCGAAGCGGGTCTCAAGAGCGGTTTCCGCCTTGTGTCGGTGCAGGGCAAGGCCATCGATTCCCGTGAGCAACTTGCCAGCGTGATGCGCTCGGTGCGCGGCGGCGAACCGGTGCAGGTACAGGTGCAGCGCGAAGGCGAGCCCGCACGCACGGTCACGGTCACGCTGCAGCCGCCGGCCGAGATGCTGCTCGGCAACACGGTGCGCTACGACAGCGTGCAGGTACCGGCTGGCTACCGGCTGCGCACCATCATCACCCAGCCCAACGCGTCGCCGCTGGCCAGCAACGGCAAGTTGCCCGCCATGCTGTACGTGCAGGGCATCGTGTGCGATTCGGTGGATCGCCCGGATCGGCCCGACGCGGTCGACACGCGCATCATCCATGACATCGCCCGCGCCGGCTACGTGACCATGCGCGTGGACAAGCCGGGCGTGGGCGACAGCGAGGGGCCGCCATGCAGCGAGATCGATCTGCAGACGGAACTGGAGGGCTACAAGGCCGCGTTGCAGCAGCTTGCCGCCATGCCGGGCGTGGATCCCGAGCGCATCTACCTGTTCGGACATTCCATGGGTGGTGTGCTGGCGCCCTACCTCACGGCGACGGTGCCCGTGCGTGGGTCCATGGTGTACGGCACGCTGGCACGCACCTGGTTCGAGTATCAGCTCGAGAATGTGCGTCGACAGGCGGCGTTTCAGCCCGGTGCCACCGAGGCGGAGATCACCGAGGCGGTGCAGGCGGAGGCCAAGAGCAGTTCCATGATCCTGATCGACAAGAAGACGCTTGGAGATGTGTGGAAGCGCTGGCCCGACCTGGAGCAGCCCGCGCAGGGAACCATGCTGGATGCCACGCACATGTCCACGCGCAGCATGGCCTTCTTCCATCAACTGCAGGACCTGAACATCGCCAAGGCCTGGCAGGACTCGCGCGGCGCCGTGCTGGCGATCTGGGGCGAGTACGACTGGGTCACCTCACAGGCGGATCACCAGAAGATCGTCGACATCGTGAACAAGCGCACGCCCGGTGCGGCAACCTTGCTGGTGATGCCGAAGGCGGATCATGCATTCACCACGCACGACACCATGAACGAGAGCGTGCGTGCCATGGGCCGCGGCGAGTGGGACGCCACGCTGCCGCCGAAGATGCTGGCGTGGATGGCTTCGGTGGAGGGACGCCAGTACACGCCGCCCGTGGAGCCGAAGGCGCCTGTCGCGGACGCGGCACCCAATCTGCCCGCGTGGAAGAAGCTCGCCACCGAGGCCTATTCCGGCAAGCAGGACGACATCTTCTTCGTGAACGACAAGGTGGGCTGGTACGGCAACGGCGCCGGCAAGGTGTTCCACACCATCGACGGCGGCACCACCTGGACGAAGCAGTGGGAGCACAAGGGCACCTTCGTGCGTTGTCTTGCGTTCATCGACGAGAAGGTGGGCGTGCTGGGCAACATCGGCCCCGGCTACTTCCCGGGTGTCACCGATCCGGTGCCCGTGTATCGCACCGAGGATGGC
>RFQW01000472.1 GCA_009924765.1 Planctomycetota bacterium
TCCACATCCCAGAAGTCGCACTTCAGCACGTTGGTCAGGATCTCGCCCACGCCGCTGGTGCGGCTGATGATCACCGGCACGCGGTTGCCCATGGCCTCCAGCGGCGCGATGCCGAAGGGCTCGCTCACGCTGGGCATCACGTACAGGTCGGCGATGCTGAACACCTTCTGGATGTCCTTGCCGCGCAGGAAGCCGGTGAACAGCACCTTGTTGCCGATGCCCATGGCCGCGGCCATCTCGATCATGCGCTGCGCCTGATCACCGTTGCCGGCCACCACGAACTTCACGCCGTCCATCACGTCCAGCACGCGCTTGGCCGCCGCGATGAAGTATTCCGGACCCTTCTGCATGGTGATGCGGCCGAAGTACAGCACCACCTTCTCGCTCTGCTTGATGGGCTCGATGCCGGCGCCCTTGGGGTCCAGCTCCACGCCGTTGTACACCACGTCGATCTTGTCGGGGTTCACGCCGTAGCGGTTCACGCACAGGTTGCGCGTGAGCATGCTCACCGCGATCACGCGCACCGCGCCATGCATGCCGCGACGCTCGATGTTGTAGATGGGCTGGTTCACGTGCTCGCCGCTGCGGTCGAACTCGGTGCTGTGCACATGCACCACCAGCGGCTTGCCGGTCATGCGCGCCACGGCCAGGCCCGCGGGATAGGTGAGCCAGTCGTGCGCGTGGATCACGTCGAACTGCTGGTCGCGCGCGGCGGCCACGCAGAAGCGCGCGTAGCGCTCGCTTTCGGCGATCAGGTCGCCGCCGTAGTCGCTGCTGCGCGAGTGGAACGGCTCGGCACCACGGCCGCCGGACTCGGGCACCGCGTCCTGCACCGCCAGTTCCGAAAGCAGCACGGTGCGCGTGGCGGCGTCGATGTGGTCGGGCAGCTTCAGCACGCGGCGCAGTTCGGCGGATTCAAGCGCCAATCGCAGCAGCGCCGGCGGCAGCGAGCTGCTGTAGGGCTCGGGCGCCGTCATGGGCAGCCCCAGCGTGGTGACATGTTTCAGTTGCTTGGTGATCTGCTCCAGCATCTCGCCCGCCACCATGCTGCGGGTGGTGGCCTGCGCCTCGCGCGTCACCAGAACGGCTTCGGGCGGGGGCAGGGATGGATGGCCAGGCGCGCTGCCTGGGCTGATCAGGTTCACGTGGCTCGCGAACGACGACTGCACGTGCTTGGGCAGCACGAACGTCACGTCCACATCGCGTCGGTCCAGCGCCTTGGTCAAGCCGTAGCACGCCGTGCCAAGACCACCCGAGATGAACGGGGGGAATTCCCAGCCCAGCATGAGCACGCGGCGCGACACGATTACTCCTCGTCGCCTCCGGCCATGTCGCCCAGGTTGCGGAAGGCGGCCTCGTAGGCCAGCAGCCAGGTGGCCACATGCGCGGCGGCCGCAGCGGGCGCCTGATCGGCGGACATGGGCACGCGACTGGTGAACACGTAGCTTCGGTCGTCGGCGCGGTAGTGCTTGGGCGGATCCACGGGGCCTTCGCCGCCGAGTTCCACCAGTTCCTCCTCGATCAGCTCCTCCATCGGGTCGCCGAAGTGCATCAGGTCGGTCTCGATGCTTTCGCTCAGCCAACGGTCGGCGGTGCTCAGACTGACGGACCAGCCATCGTGCTGACGAGCCACCGTGTACCACGCTTCGGCCGCAGCATCCTTGGCGCGGCAACGAAGCGTGTTGTCGAGCAGCTGCACCTCACCAAAAACGCCATGCTCGCGCGCGATGTCCGC
>RFQW01000473.1 GCA_009924765.1 Planctomycetota bacterium
TGCGCGAATCGACTCAGTCGACCACGATCACTTCCACGCGGCGGCTCTGCTCCTTGGTCTTCAGCGGCACATCGGGGCCGAAGCTGGAGAGCGAGATCTTCTTGCCATCAAGGCCCTTGCCCACCAGGAACTCGCGCACCGAGTAGGCGCGGTCGAAGCCGAGGTGGTAGTTGCTCTTGAAGGTGGAGCGCTTGATCGGATCGGTGTCGGTGAAGCCGGCCACGCGGATGTACTTGCCCGCGTACTTCTGCTTCAGCACGCCCACGATCTTGTCCAGGCTCTTCTTGGCGCTGTCCTTGAGGGTGGCCTTGCCGCTGTCGAACAGCACGTCGCCCTCGATGCTCACGTGCACCTCGTTGCCGATGCGCGAGGCGGTCACGCCGTCGATGCCGGCGAAGTCGCCGTTGGCGGCGGTGGCGGGCTTGCTCGACGCGTCGTTGGCGCGGGCCTCGGCGGCCTGACGCTCACGCTCGGCGGTCTCCAGCGCGGCGTTGCTCTTGTCGAGCTGCTGGCGCAGGCTCTCGTTCTCGGCCTGCAGCGCGGCGGGATCCGGGTTGCTCTTGCAACCAGTCAGTGCGAAGGCGAGGCCGAGGGCGGCGATGGCGAGAATGCGTGTCTTCATGATGCGTCGTTCCTTGAAAGTCGTGTTGTGCGTGCGCCGGCGCGTCATGCGCCTGCCGGGGCGAGCATAATGCAAGCGAAACGCCCGTGCAGGGGCCAGCGCGCAGCGCGATTTGGCTAGAAACCGAACAGCGTGCGCGCCAAGGGGCCGACCCAAGGTCGACCGAGGAACACGATCACGCACGCCAACGCAAGATGCGGTCCGTACGGGAGTTCGCGGGCCGCCTTGCCGCGCATGCGCGCCACGCCACCACTGCACAGCACCCACAGGATGGCCAGGAACGGCGCCACCAGGTACGCCAGCAGGCCGTCGCGCCATCCGATCACCGCGCCGGCTGCGGCCATCAGGTGCACATCGCCAAGGCCCATGGCCTCGCGACCGAAGCCCAGCGTTCCGAGGATGCGCGTGAGCCAGATCGCTCCCGCGGCCACCAGCAGACCCAGCGCGCTCGAACCCAGCGCCAGCAGTGGCGCGGGCAGCGCGACATCATGCACCACCAGTCCGCCGATCGCGCACCCGGCGACAGGGAACAGCAGGAATCCGATTTCCCGAAGCATCTCGAAACGAGCCACGGACGCAGGCACATCCTCGAGCGGATCGATCGTGGCGAAGCTGCGTGGCAACCATCCACGCCACAGCAGCAGCGCGGCCAACGCCGTGCCCGCCAACCCCCCAAGTCCGATGCCGCACCACATGGCGGAAGGCAGGCCCGACGGCCAGCCCCCGATCAGATGCTCGTTCACGGCGAGTGGAATGAGCGCCTGCGCGGTCATGCTCACCAGCCCCACGGCGATGGCGAGCGACGTGATGCCGAGCGGGATGTACCCGGTTTCGGCATCGATGAGCGACGCGGCGAGC
The DNA here is from genome assembly GCA_009924765.1 of Planctomycetota bacterium. Taxonomy (GTDB): domain Bacteria; phylum Planctomycetota; class Phycisphaerae; order Phycisphaerales; family SM1A02; genus SYAC01. Next base: position 1,481 of record RFQW01000473.1, read on the forward strand.
AGGCTGCTCCACAGCCACAGCACCGCGAACAGCGCTGGCGCCGCACCCCAGCCGCCAAGACGGATCCACCACGACGCATCCGGGCTGCTGCGCATGGTGAACGGACCGGCGAACAGCAGCACCACCGTGGCCGCGAACAGCGCGCCTGCGCCAATTTCGATCACCACGTGCACGGCGCCGATCCGCACGCCACAGGTGCGACAACGACCGCGCAGGGCGATCCACGAGAACACGGGCACGTTCTCCCACCACTGC
>RFQW01000474.1 GCA_009924765.1 Planctomycetota bacterium
CGTGCACGCGGGCATCACCCAGATCAACTACGCAAGCATGACCGTCGACGGACGCGAGAGCTTCGACGCCTTCTCGGGCGCGAGCAGCATCGTCAACTCGGACGCGATCTACTCGCACAACGGCATGTCCTTCGGCAAGTATTTCAACGGCCAGCAGCTCGCGGTTGAAACCGGTTCCGTGAGCGGCACGACCGAGTATTGGGATCGACTGGATGGCAGCGCCACGGGCCCTCTGACGCTCATGGCAGGCGCGGCAAACAAGAACCTGGGCTTCCTTGGGTTCCCGGGGTACGGAGGCGTCATTGCCAGTGGCGGGCCAGTGGGTGGTACAAGCTTCGGGCCTGGCGGCTTCGGCTCCGGCAGCATCGCGGTGATGTTTGACGCTGACGTCGCGGCGTGTGGCCTGACGATCATCGGACAGAACGCCGGAACTGCCAACTTCAGCTTCTTCCGCCGGGACGGTTCGCTGATCGGTTCCACGAGCATCGTTCTCACGGGGATTCCGGTCGGTGGCAGCGGCACTACCGTTCCGGAAACCTTGGCTTTCCAGAGTGGCACCGGAGCCTCTGAAATCGCCGGCTTCTCCATGTGGCACAACGATAACTTTGGGTTCGGCATGGACGACTTCGTGTTCGGTAGCGCGGCAGTGCCGGCACCCGGCGCGATCGCGGTGCTCGGCATGGCAGGCTTCCTGGGCCGCCGCCGTCGCTGAGCGATCACGCAACAGCTTCGTAACTGACCCGCAGGGCGCCGATCGGGCGCCCTGCGTTCGTTTTGGGTGATCGCGCAAGCAATAGCCCCCCGGCGCGCGTGCGCCGAGGGGCTTGGCGTGTCATCCGATGCGATTTGGTCGGCATGCAACGGCGCGATAGGCTGACGGCACAGCGGCGCTCGGCCGCGTGTGTGTTCCTCCCTTTCCCAAAAGGAATCCCTGATGTTCCGTTCCTTCGTCGCCGTGACCGTGTCCGCCCTGTGCCTCGGCTCCGCGGCTTCCGCCGCCGTGATCACCGACCCGGTGTTCGTGCGCGGAAACCAGCGCTCGTTCAACGACTTCGACCACCTCGGCGCCTTCTCGTCGGCCGCGGACATGGTGGCCTACCGGAACCAGTTCTGGTCGCGCGGAATGTCGAACGGCCACTACCACTCGTCGACGATGTTTGACGGAACCAACTTCCTTTGCATCGGGTCCGGGACGCTGCGCAACTACGGATCGGACCTGGGGCGCATGATGAACGACTCCGCGGTCAGCACGCAGGATTGCTCGCCCGCGATCGGCTTGGACCAATTCTTCGCAGACACCGATGGCAACATCTACGAGGTGTTCTACGAGGATCGCGACGAGGCGGGCAGCTACACGGACACCATTCGCAAGTTCGCCTCGATTGCCGACCTGCTCGCGAACAATGGCACGAACTACCACTCCGCGACGTACAGCCTGAACGACCGGTTCATCGGCGTGAACGGCAAGTTCTACCGGACCAACACCGATTCACCGTTCCTGGGCACACCGACGGTCGTTGGCATCGCCGAGTACAACTCGTTCGGCGACCTGCTGGCCGACAACGCAGCGGCGTTGTTCGGCGGCGGTACCGGCTATGCCGAGGACCTGTTCATGGCTGTGCCGCGCGCGGCGCTCGGCGCCACCGTGCCGGCACCCGGCGCGATCGCGGTGCTTGGCGTGGCCGGCTTCCTGGGCCGCCGCCGTCGCTGAGCGATCACGCAACAGCTTCGT
>RFQW01000475.1 GCA_009924765.1 Planctomycetota bacterium
GCCGGCGTGCTGCCGCGCGAGGCGCCGATGGATCGCACGCGCTGGAACGCCATCGTCATTCATCACTCGGGCACGCCAGCCGGTGATGCGGCGAGCATCGCGCGCATGCATGGCGACGAAGGCCTGGCTGGACTCGGCTTCCACTTCGTGGTGGGCAATGGCCAGGGCCTGCCAGACGGATTCATCGAGGTGGGCCCGCGCTGGAACCGCCAGTTGCCGGGCGCACATGTGGCATCGCGCCCCTCGAACGATGGTTCACGGTTGGTCAGTCTTCGGGCGGACGCATCGGCGGAACAGCTGAACCTGCACGCTGTGGGCATCTGCCTGATCGGCAACGGCGAGCGCAGGGCCTTCACCGAGCGTCAGGTGCATGAACTTGCGTCGCTCGTGCGTCGACTGCAGCGCGAACTCGGCATTCCGGCTGAGCGCGTGTTCCTGCACAGCGATGTGGCACCCGTGGCGAGCCCGGGCAGTTATTTCCCGACCGGCGCGTTTGAGGCGCAATTGCTGCAGAACGCGTCCTGACAAGGCGTTGCGGCGGCCATGGAATGTCCCTAGACTCTGACAAAATCGGCCTTTGAAAGGGCCATTTGCTTTGTGGGGCAGGTCGTCGCGTGGCAGGAAATCCTGTCGGGGCAACGGACCCACCCGTTCACCGCGTTCGCCGTCCCGTTCTTCCTGATCCGCGCAAGAGGTCCATGAGCACTCTTCCCACTGAACTCTTCGGCTACCGCGTCGTGGCCAAGCTTGGCAGCGGCGCTGCCAGCGAGCTGTACGCGGTGCAGGACCCGAAGACCAAGCAGGTGTGGGCGCTGAAGCACGTGCTGCGGCACGACGAGAAGGGCGCCCGCTTCATCGAGCAGGTGGAGCAGGAGCACGCGATCGGATCGAAGCTGGACCACCCGAATGTGCGTGGCGTGAGCAAGGTGCACCGCACCCGCAAGCTGTTCACCACCACCGAGATCGGCCTGCTGCTGGAGCTGGTGGACGCCGATGCCATGGACCAGCGCATGCCGCGCAACATGCTGGAGGCGGTCGACCAGTTCAGGCAGATCGCCGATGGCCTGGCGCACATGCACGAGCGCGGCTTCGTGCACGCGGACATGAAGCCGATCAACGCCATGGTGTGCGCCAACGGCGACGTGAAGATCATCGATCTGGGCCAGGCCTGTGCCATCGGCACCAAGAAGAAGCGCATCCAGGGCACGCCCGGCTACATCGCGCCCGAGCAGGCGCAGCGTGAAGCCGTGACGGCCGCGACCGACGTGTACAACCTTGGCGCCACCATGCACTGGGTGCTGGTGGGCGAGGTGATTCCGACCGCGTTGCCACCCAAGGGCGATGGCGAACTGGGTGCCGTGGACGTGAAGATGATCCAGTTGCCCAAGCCGCCGCATGCGCGCAACCCGCGCATCCCGGCCGCGCTGAGCGAGCTGGTGATGGACTGCATCCAGTTGGATCCGGCGGCGCGCGTGGCCAGCATGAAGCTGGTTTCGGAGCGCCTGTCGGCGATCGCGGATGAACTGCGCCAGACGGGCGCGGTGGCGCTGCAGCACGCGGAGCGCGCGGGCAAGTGACCGCCGCGGAGCCCACCTCCGAGAAGTGGGACCGCCGCTTCCTGCAGCTTGCGGATCAGATCGCGCAGTGGAGCAAGGACCCCAGCCGTGGCGTTGGAGCGGTGATCGTGTCGGGCAGCCGCCAGGTGGTGGCGACCGGTTTCAACGG
>RFQW01000476.1 GCA_009924765.1 Planctomycetota bacterium
CGCCTTGCCAACCAGCAGCTCGCCGGGCACCACGAAGGGTGCGTCGAATCCGATCTCATCCTTCAGGATCGGATGCGGACGACCCCAGAACCGACCATCGCGACTCGCGGGGCTGTTGTCGCCAAGCAGCAGGAACTGATCCTCGCCGATGCGCGCGGGATTCTGCGGATCACACGCGAAGGCACGACCGACCACGATGGGACCGTTGCTCACCACCTGGTTGCCGGGCAGCAGCATGCCGGGCTGGTAGTACAGGTCGCGATCGATGCGAAGGTTGCGCGCGGTGAACGCGGAACCCTCGAAGATCCACGACAGCGACTCGGCCGGCTTGGGCTTGTTGGCGACGGGATCCTGGTCGTAGCGCGCCATGTCCACGCCAGCCGCCTCGAGCCGCTGCGTGGGCGAGGTGCCGCCGGCGTTCAGTTCGTAGGGCAGCTGGATTACCAGCGTGCCGTTCACGAACAACCACACCGCCTGATCCACGTGCCATACATCCAGCGCCAGCGTTGCAGGAACGCCGTCCAGCATGCTGCTCGCCACGGCGAGTGGCGCCACCTTGCCTTCCGTCACCACCGGCACCACGCTCGCGAACGCCTCGCCATGGCGCACGCCCGCGATGATGGTGACGCCGCGCGTGACCAGTTCCATGCGAACGTCGAAGCGCTCGGGCTGCCGCGCCTCGAAAGTGCCCGTCATGCGCACGTCGCTGATCGGAAACTCCGGCGTTCGGCGCCACGCGTTGTAGGCGTTCCAGTCGCTGAGCTGCCAAGCCTTGCTGTCGAACTCCAGTCGCGTGGCCGTGGCCTGATCGAAGGACCAGTCGCGTCGGTCACCCCATGTCCACTTGGCGCGGTCGGCCGCGGGCTTCAGCGCGGGCCCGGGCCACGCACGCTTCATCGCCTGCTCCATGCGCTTCAGATCGGTGGGCTCGAAGTCGCTGCGCCACACCGGCTGCCACACCGCGCGCTGCACCATCTCGGGCTTGCGCTGAATGCGCAGCGCCTCGGGCTTGGCATCGAATGCGCCGGTGAACACGTCGCCATCGGCCAGCACCAGCGACTCGTTCGACAGCCCCACCAACCGCTTGATGTAGTTCTGCGCATCACCCACCGGATCGGGGGGGTTCTTGAACACCGGCACATCCCAGCGACGCGGCGGGAACACGTACGGGATGTACTTCAGCGTGAGCACGCGGTCGCCGCCCACGCTCTGCGCGCGCAGCGGACCCACCTCGGCATCGCCGGTCGGATACTGCCGCGTGAGCATGGGATCGAACAGCGGCGCGCGCGCCGATGGTGCCGCGCCGCTCTCGAACAGCGGACCCGCATCGGCGTCGTAGGCGTAGCCCGTGTTCTCGCCGCGCATGCGCACATGCTGACCCTTCAGCGTTGGCGCCATCGATCCCGTTGGAATGACGAAGCCTTCCAGCACGAAGCCGCGGAACACCATCGCCACCACGAACGCCACCAGCAGTCCCTGCACGGTGTCGATCCAGTCGCCCTCGTTGGGGTTCTTCACGGCCTCGTTCATGGCAGCAGCTCCTCCACGGGCACCGCGATCTCGCGGTTGCCCTCGTCCAGTCGCACCAGCGCCAGCTGCACCAGGATCTTGCCGTCGATCACGGTGCCGGGGCCGTCCTCGGTGTTCACGCGCGTGCCCTTCTTCGGCAATTTCTTGGCGAGCTCCGCATAGGTCTCGTCCTCGTAGCGCAGGCAGCACAT
>RFQW01000477.1 GCA_009924765.1 Planctomycetota bacterium
GGCTGGGCGGCCACATCCAGCATGGGGCCCATCCGGTCCATCGGGCTGCCTTGCGCATCCACCACCCGACCCAACAGACCGTCACCCAGTGGCAGCTTCAGCATGCGGTAGTCGGCCAAACCATGGTCCTGGCGCTGCTCATGCAGTCGGGGCGGCGCGACCTCGGCGGTCAGCGGGGCCACACCGGCGCCATTGGACAGGCCGTGCACGTCGCCGGCCGGCATCAAAAAAGCCCGGTCATTGGCAAAACCCACCACCTCGGCGAGCACTGGTGGCTGCCCTTTCATGGTCACCAGGCATTGCGAACCCACGGGCACGCGAATGCCAGCCGCCTCCAGCACCAGGCCAGACAGGCGGGTCAGCGTGCCACGCACTTCCAGTGTGGAACCGGCCTTGACACGTTCTTTGGCATGAGCCAAATATACGTCCCAGGCGTTCGCGGCCTCAGGCGGATTCATCGGGCGTATCCCAAGGCATGGTGAGCCCCAGCGTGCCAATGGCACGCAGCCAGCGCTTTTGCACCGTGGCATCCACCACCGTACCGGCGGACTCGATCACACAGCCGCCTGGGGTGATGGACGGGTCTGCTACCAGGGTCAAGGCCAGGCTGGCCAGTTCCTGGATCTGTTGCCGCGGCGCGCCGGTCGCAAAGCCAAAATCATGTAATTGCTCACGTGGTCGGCCCTGAACGACCTGATCAGGCGCAGGCGAATTTCCCGCCGATGAGATCTCGGATGGCCTGCAGTGCGGGCTGACCGCCCAGGCGGGCGGTTCCGGTGACCGAGCGATATCCGGCGTGGATCTGCGCACCCCAGTCTGACCGGAAGCCGTTGGTGACTTTACGGAACACCACCGAGGGGCGGATTTCCCGCTCGGAGATGTTGTTGGTGGCCGGCACCTCGCGGTCTGTCAGGAAGACAAAGAACTTTGTTCGCCAAGCCTTGATCTGCTTGTTCAGAACCTGACCGGCGGGATGGGCGACGGGGATGGGCGACGGGCTGGGCGACGAGGCGATCGAGTGTGTTGTCGGCCCTGGCAGCGTAGGCAGCCAAGGTGCTGTCCTTCAGCCGGCCTCGTCGCTTGCCTATGTGGATAGCCCAGCGCAGATGGTCGCGGATCTTCGGCGCGAAGATCGTATCGCCGCAGTCGATGGCATACTGCACATCGCGCAGGACATGGGCCAGGCAGACCTGATGGTTGCGGCCCAGTTCCTGCTGTCCGGCGTAGCGATCGGAGATCCACACATCGGGCTTGTGGCCGCCGAGGACTTCCGCAGCGACGCTTCTGGCCCGGCTGGGTGCAATCTTGTGCAGCACGGCCTGGTCGGACAGGAATACCCACTGCCAGTGGGTGGCCCCGCTGACCCGCGTGGTGGTCTCGTCCGAGGCGATGACGCGGGCTGTCAGCAGCTTGTCCTGGATCGTCTTGCGCGCCGCGTCCAGGTCAGCACCCATGCGTTGGAAGGCGCCTGCGATGGCCCCTTCGGAGATGGTCAGGCCGAACAATTCGCGGAGCATGCGCGACAGGCGCTCGAATGCGACATGGTGGCTGTGATGGAGATACATCAGCAGCGACCGGATGCCTGGGCCGAAGGGCGTACCCGGTGCCATGCCGGCTGGCGCCTCGGCACGATAACGGTGGCCGCAGCCGCCGCACCGCCCACCGAAGAGCTCCACTCGGGTAACCACGGGACGGATTGGCGGCAGTTCAA
>RFQW01000478.1 GCA_009924765.1 Planctomycetota bacterium
GGCCTGGAAGCTGATCACCGCGCGCTCGGTCAGGTACATGCTCAGCTGCTCGCTCTCGAAGCGCGTCACATCGCCGTGCGTCTTGGGCATGGGCACCACCAGGAAGGTGTTGTCCGCGTACTGCTCCACCTTGGCGCGTTGCGTCGTGTCGGTCACGTCCTCCATCGCCAGCGGGTGAATGCCGAAGATCGCCTGAATGGATCGCAGGATCGCCTCGTCGCCCAGGCCGTCAACGTTCAGCCACACCACGGGCCAGCGCGCGATCAGGTCGCGGATCTCCTCCGGGTTCTTCAGCGACATCTCCTCGAAACCGGCTGGCGAGAAGCCGAAGGCCGTCAGCGCCGGGCGCGTGGCGTCGGGGTCGACCTGCAGCGTGCCTGGCGGCAGGTGCAGATTCGCCATGCGACGCTCGCGCCGCAATTTCTTCGGGAGTGGGATCGGCATCCAGCCCATGCAAGCACGCTACCCACGCGGCGCATGCGCCTCAACCACCCGGGCGTGAAGTTGTCACGCCTTTTTCAATTCGAGCGCATGCCACAGCATCCACACGCTCAGGGCGGCGCGGGCGGTCCAGCCGATGGTTCGGATCCAGTTCGTGTTGACCAGACGATCGTGCGCCGACGCGTCGAATCCTGCGGAAAGCGTTGCGTGACAGGGCACGCTGATGCCGAATGTGACCACCCAGATGAGGGCGACCAGTGCGGCGCCGAGCCACGCGCTCCAGGCGGGAATGGTGGGTGGGCGCTGCACGATCAGCCAACCCGCGATCGCAGCCTCGAGCAGCATGGCGGGGCCCACCACGGGCGTGATCCACGCGGCGTGCAGACGCTCGTATTCGACAAAGCGTTCCGCGCCAACCCGCGACATGAGGGGGTAATGCACGGCCTGCACGATCCAGATGAGACCCATCAGGAAGCAGCTGGTGGCGGCTTGCAGCAGAAGAGCGAGCATGGCGGTTGGGTTCGGCGGCAGGCGTGGCGCGGATTCGCGGGGCGTTTCAGGTGACCGTGAGGAACTGCAGCGCGCCGGTGGCGGGGGTGAGCAGCGCCGCGGTGAAGGGGTTTGCCCGATGCAGAGCGCCCGGGTTGATCACGCGCACACCCTGCACCATGTCGTCGCGGCGCAGGTGCGTGTGCCCATGGCACAGAAAGTCCACGCGCTCGGCGATGGCCGACTGCAGCAGATCGGTGTGGTCGCCGTGCGTGAAGGCGATGCGCTTGCCATCAACGGTGATGCGACCGCTGGGGTGCTGCATGTCGAGGCCGATGCGCGTGCCGTAGCGGGCCAGTGGGCCGGCGCGATCGCAGTTGCCCAGCACCACATGCGCCTGCAGGCCGGCCAGGGTGTCGAGCACGCTGTCCTCCTCCACGTCGCCGCAGTGGATGAACTCGGTGGCGCCCGCCTTCTGCAGCAGCTCGATGGCGGTGCGCGTGCGCTGCACCTGGCCGTGACTGTCAGAGAGAATGCCAACCATGGTCGCCATCGCACGATGGTGACCACCTGCGGCGCGTGATGCAAGGGGTGGTTAGCCTTTCCCGCCATGTCGACCGCAGGTTCCATCGTCACGCGTTTCGCCCCGTCGCCCAGCGGCCACCTGCATGTAGGTGGCGCGCGCACCGCGCTTTTCTGCTGGGCCTATGCGCGCGGTCGCGGCGGCCGTTTTCTGCTGCGCATCGAGGACACCGACCAGAAGCGCTCGAGCGATGCGGC
>RFQW01000479.1 GCA_009924765.1 Planctomycetota bacterium
TGCGTGATGTGCCGCGAAACACCGCTGCCGCCGAAGCGCTTGGCGAAGTGCTGAAGCGCGTGGCCGCGCGCGGTGGTCGCGTGCTGGTGCCCACCTTCTCGCTCGGCCGTGCACAAATCGTGCAGTGGCGACTGGCGCAGCTTGCGCGCATGGACGGACTGCACGGCATGAAGGTGTATCTGGACACCTCGCTCGCGATCCGCGCAGCGGAGATGCATGGTCGCAATCCCGATGTGTTGGCGCCGGAACCGCAGCGCATGGCGCGTGCAGGCGAAGACCCGCTGGAGTTCTCCGCGCTGTTCAAGGTGTTCAATCGTCGCAGCAGCCTGAAGATCGCCGCGGGCACGTCGCCGGGCGTCATCCTGGCAGGCAGCGGCTTCCTGGATGCGGGCCCGGTGCTGCATCACCTTGCGTCGCTTGTCAGCGAGGATCGCAACGCGATCATCTTCGCGGGACACCAGCTTCCGAACTCACTCGGTCACGGCATCCTGCACGGAGCGCGCCTGATCGAGTTGAAGGAAGGTGTGTTCGAGGTGAAGGCCGAGCGCGTGCATCTGGAGGGCTACAGCGGACACGCCGATCGGGGCGATCTGCTGCAGTGGCTCGAATCGCGCGAGGGTGGTTCACCGCGCGTGCTGCTGAACCACGGCGAACAGGCATCGCGCGAAGGGCTCGCGAACATGATTCGCGAGAAGTTGGCGCTGACAGTTGAGTTGCCGACCAAGCTGATGCCGACCACCGTCTGACGGTTGGTCGTCGCTGCGGCAAAAATATTTGAGGCTGGCTCTTCAGCGCGCGCGCCACTGCAGCCGAAGGCTGCAACAACTTCAAACGCCAGTTTATGTCCGGTAATTAGTACTCATTGTTCACTTGGGACGCCTTGACGCCCATTCTCGACACGATCCCTTCAAACTGCTCGAGGGAATAGAACGAGATCAGGAGTTTGCCGGTGTTCGGCTTCTTGCCTGTTTGAATCTTGACCTCGGTGCCGATTGCCTGGCTCAGCTTTCGCTCAAGCGCATCGATGTTGCTGCGACGACGTGAGGCTGGCGTTCCACGTGGAACATCAATGTCAGCTTCACTCAAGCGCTGCACCTCGCGCTCCAAAGAACGAACGGACCAATCGCCGCGCACGGCGGATTCTGCAAGCGTTGCCCGAGTCTTCTGGCTTGAAACACCGAGCAATGCCTTGGCATGCCCCTGGGTCAAATGACCCTTTCGAACGAGGTCTGCCGTCGCGGAATCAAGTTCTGAAAGGCGAAGGAGATTGGTGATGCTTGAGCGGTCCATGCCCAACTGCTCAGCCAGCGCCTCATGCGTGAGCCGGAACTCGGCGACCAGCTTTTGAAGCGCTGCAGCACGATCCATGGGGTTCAAGTCAGTGCGGTGCACGTTCTCGATCAGCGCCCAGACGCCGGAATCCTGGTCCGTAGCGTTGGTGATGATCGCGGGAATCTCAGTCCAGCCAAGCGTCTGGCATGCACGCCAGCGCCTCTCGCCTGCGATCAATTCATATCGGCCACTCGTACCCGTAACCGGTCGAACCACGATCGGCTGAATCAAGCCTGCGGATCGGATCGAATCAGCAAGCTCCTCAATGGCCTTGGCATCGAAGTCCATGCGCGGCTGCCGCGGGTTGGGGACAACTGCCTTAACTTTGACCTGAGCGATTTGACGCCCAGAGAGCGGCTCAGCCTT